>DATENK010000309.1:0-6438 GCA_035275085.1 Verrucomicrobiia bacterium
CGCTCCCATCCATGAACGACGCGATCGGAATCGACCTCGGTGGTTCAAGCATCAAGGTGGTGGTCGTGAATGGTGACGGTGACGTGCTGCGCCGACAGCTTGTGCCATTTGAAGATGATGCGCGGATGGATTGGGCAGCGAAAATTTCGTCAATCGCGGACGGATTGAAACGCACCCACAAGGAAGCGCGAATAGGGATTTCCGCGCCCGGCCTGGCAGCGCGCGATGCACGGTCGATTGCCGTAATGCCGGTGCGGCTTCAAGGGTTGGCCGGCCTGGATTGGACAAAGCACCTGAAATCGGCGACGCCGGTCCCGGTTCTTAACGATGCGCAAGCAGCGCTCCTGGGTGAAGTCTGGCTGGGAGCCGGCAAATCAATGAGCAATGTAATTATGCTGACGCTTGGCACCGGCGTCGGCGGCGCGGCGATGGTGGATGGTCGATTGTTGCATGGCCATATCGGGCGCGCGGGACATTTGGGGCATATCTCGCTCGATCCGAACGGAGCACCGGATGTGACAGGGACGCCGGGGAGTCTGGAGATAGCGATGGGGAACTACACAATCCAGGAACGCTCAGGCGGCCGTTTCAGAACGACGCACGACCTGGTCGCCGCACATCTGAAGGGCGACGCCGACGCTACGGAGATTTGGCTTAAATCAGTGCAGGCGCTGGCCGCTGCGGTCGCGTCCTTCATTAACATTTTGGATCCTGAAGGGGTGATTATCGGTGGGGGGATCGCGCAATCAGGGGACGCGCTGTTCCGGCCGCTACAGAAGTACCTGGACGTGATGGAATGGCGGCCTGCCGGGCAGCGAGCGAAAATAGTTGCCGCGGAACTCGGGGAATTCGCCGGGGCGATTGGCGCGGCGCGAAATGCGCTCAGCTTCGTGCCATAAGTTGCCGAAGTTAATATAATAGGCGCGCAGTTTGACACTGAACGCAGGCAAACGTACGTTTTTATATGCACGGCAGCGGCGATATTTCTCCCCGTGAGGTGGTTTCAGAACTCGAGAAGCACATCCTGGTGGATGGATTTCGAATTGTTCTGGACCACGCGAAGAGCCGTGGCTGCCGCATTGTGGATGCGGTCACTGGGCGCGAACTGCTGGATCTTTATGGGTTTTACGGATCGATGGCAGTCGGCTTCAACCATCCGCATTTCAATAAACCGCAAGTGCATCAGGATTTGCTGGCGACGATCCGGACCAAGGTCGCCAACGCCGATGTTTACTCGACAGCGTATGGGCGGTTTGTGAAGACATTCGATCGACTCGGGGGTTTGCGGCCGCTAACTAACTACTTCTTCATCGAAGGGGGCGCGCTTGCGGTCGAAAATGCTCTCAAGGCGGCGATGGACTGGAAGGTACGCAAGAATCTCGCGGCCGGCCGCGGTGAACGCGGCACCGAGATCATGCATTTCCAGCGCGCGTTCCATGGGCGGAGCGGGTACACGATGAGCATCACGAACACCGACCCGCGCAAGACCGATCTGTTCGCAAAATTCGCATGGCCGCGGGTGCCTACGCCGGCGCTGGATTTTACTTTGCCGGAACCTGCCCGCACGCGTGATGTGGTCGAAAAGGAAAAAGCTGCTGAAGCCGTGATCCGGGACATTCTCGACGAAAAGGCCATCGACATCGCGGCGATCATCATCGAGCCGATCCAGGGTGAAGGCGGCGACAACCATTTTCGCGGGGAATGGCTGCGCGCGCTTCGCCGCTTGTGCGATGAATATGATGTGCTGTTGATTTTTGATGAAGTGCAATGCGGGTTTGGGACGACGGGCAAATTCTGGTGTTGCGAATATTTTGACGTGCGGCCCGATTTGCTGGCGTTTGGCAAGAAGGCGCAAGTCTGCGGCGTCATGGCGGGGCCGCGCCTGGATGAAGTGCCGGACAATTGCTTTCGGTTGCCGAGCCGCATCAATTCGACCTGGGGCGGCAATCTTACGGACATGGTGCGTTGCACCCATCACTTGCACATCATCGAGCAAGAGCGCCTGGTCGAAAACGCCGCGCGAGTAGGCGAGCAATTGCTGGACGGCCTCTGTGAACTCGCCGCCGAAGACAATCCGATCTCAGCAGTGCGCGGGCGCGGATTGATGATCGCGTTCGATTTGCCGGACCATCAAACTCGGGAGGTTTTTTATAAAGGATTGTATGATGTGGGACTGCTGGCGATTCGGAGTGGCGAAAAGGCAATCCGGTTTCGGCCGGCATTGGATTTTCCCGAATCGGCGGTGGATGAAACGATCAATCTCATTCGCGAGGAGTGCAAACGTTTGACCAGACATGTATTCGTTTCTCAAACATCTAGGCATTGAACCGGTTACACCCGGCGTGTTCTTTACCGAATGGCGCGGCAGCGGACCGGTAACGGAGCAACGTTCGCCGATCGACGGGCAGTTGATCGCGTCGGTGCAAACCGCATCAGGGGAAGATTATCAGGAGGCCATCACGGTGGCGCAGGACGCGTTTCATCGATGGCGCGCCGTGCCGGCGCCGGTGCGCGGCGAAACGATTCGCCGCTTCGGCAATGCTTTGCGCGCCGCAAAGAATGATCTCGCGAAACTGGTGACCCTCGAGACGGGTAAGATCATCGTCGAAGGCGAAGGTGAAGTGCAGGAGATGATCGACATTTGCGACTTCGCAGTGGGCCTTTCGCGCCAGCTCTATGGCCTCACGATCCAATCGGAACGCGTCCACCATCGGCTGATGGAGCAATGGCATCCGTTAGGTGTGGTCGGCGTGATCACGGCATTCAACTTTCCGGTGGCGGTCTGGGCGTGGAACAGCGCACTAGCGGCGGTTTGCGGCGATTCAACGGTCTGGAAGCCATCGAATAAAACGCCCCTGACCGCGATTGCGGTGACGCGTCTGGCAGAAAAAGTGTGCCGCGAAACGGGTGCTGACCCCGCGATCTTCACGCTCGTGGTCGGCAGCCAGGAAGTGGTGGGGAAACCAATGACCGAGGACAAACGGCTGCCGCTGATCTCTGCGACAGGGTCATGTGGCATGGGCCGGCAGGTGGGTTGCGCGGCACAGGCGCGGCTCGGGCGTGTGTTGCTGGAATTGGGCGGCAATAATGCTGTGATTGTGGCGCCGAGCGCCGATTTGAATCTGGCAACGCGCGCAATTTTTTTCGGCGCGGTGGGCACGGCCGGACAGCGTTGCACGACCACGCGGCGCGTCATCGTGCATGAATCAATAGCCCCTGAATTGAAGGAACGCCTGATCGGGGCTTACAAATCGTTGCGGATTGGCAATCCATTAGAGCGCGAGACGGCGATGGGGCCGATGATCGACGATGAAGCGGTGGAGAATCTCTTGAAAGCAAAGGCGCGCGTCCAGAAGGAGGGCGGAAAGATTTTATATGGCGGCGAGCGATTGAAGGAGAAGTGTTACGTAACGCCTTGTCTTGCGCAGGCTGAAAATCACTACAAGATCGTGCAGGAAGAAACATTCGGACCGTTGCTTTATCTAATCACGTATAAGGGGTTTGAGCAGGCACTGCATTTGCACAACGACGTCCCGCAGGGGCTGAGTTCATCGATTTTCACGAACGATTTTCGCGAAGCCGAAACGTTCCTGAGTTTTCGCGGGAGCGATTGCGGAATCGCGAACGTCAACGCCGGAACCAGCGGCGCCGAGATCGGCGGAGCGTTTGGCGGCGAGAAAGACACCGGTGGCGGACGCGAAAGCGGGAGTGATGCGTGGAAGAATTATATGCGACGCCAGACGAACACGATTAATTATTCGAGTGAGCTGCCGCTGGCGCAGGGCATCGTTTTCGGGGATGTTGCACCATGAGCGCGACTTTGGAAATTGAGCGCGAGAAACGGTTTGATTGGCCCGTTTGCTACGAGGCCGAGAATTGGGTGCTTGAGCAAATCGATGGTGTGTGCGCGCGTTATGAGTTTGTGCAAACCCTCCGGCACCGGATGCGCGACGAGACGGGGACGCTGCTCATTGATTGGATGGACCATTTGGTTGTGCCCTCGAAACATGAAACCCGGTTGCGCGCCTTGGGATACACTGAGGACGAACACAGTTTTTACCATCCGGAAGCGATGTTACCGCGCGTCATTATGGGAGAGGATCCCGTCCTCGCGATACGGGTCGATTCAATCGCCGACTTTGCCGCTGCGCATGGAGTTGTTTCCGGGCTCGAAGGCGATCCGTTTTCTCAATATCGCCGCGTGAGGATCACGCCGTCGTTCGAAGCGGTGGAACGTCGCGGGTACCGGGGCTTTCAAGTTGCGAATCATACGGCGGATAATCTGAAAAAGATATTGCAAGCAGCCGAACTTTGGAAAACGCGGCTGCGTCAAATGGATGATTTCAGACCGTCATTAGCTGTCCTGAACCGAGTCATAGATATGGTTGGGCGCGACATGGCGTGTCATATCGTTTTTGCCGAGGAACGGGCGTATTGGGAACGGCGCAACCGTGCCGGGCGGGTGCAAAAGCGCCGCCAGGACGCGCTCGGTTTAGGTTGGGCGAATCATGATCATCATACGTTTCGATCGTCGCGCGAGCAGTTCATCGATTTGATGCAAGTGCTCGAACGACTCGGTTTCGAGCGGCGCGAGCGGTATTATGCGGGCGCCCAAGCCGGCTGGGGCGCGCAGATATTGGAACAGCCGGTCGAAGGGATCGTTGCGTTCTGCGACGTGGACTTGGAACCGGAAGAAACCGAAGTTGATTTTTCGCGGCATCCGTTGCCACCGTCGAAGAAGCTCGGAACCATCGGGCTTTGGGTGGGTCTCCACGGCGAAAGTTTTTTACAGGCCGGCATGCACCATTTGGAGTGTCGTTTTGATTATGCGCTGTTGCGCGAGCAACTGGCGGCACAGCACGTGAACACGATGAAGCCGTTCTCGGATTTTCCGTTCCTGAAGCAGGCGTTCACGGAAGGTGAACGCTGGCCGGTCCGCCGCGAACGCGCCGAACGGCTCTTGCGCGCCAGACTAATTACGGAGGCGCAATTCCGGGAGTTCATCACTCAAGGCGCGATCGGCAGTCATCTCGAAAACTTGCAGCGCAAAGGCGGCTTCAAAGGTTTTAATCAGAAGTCGGTGAGCGTGATCATTCAAGCCACGGATCCCCGCAGCCAGCCTTCTCACGCATAAGGCGGGCAAGAGTGTCCGCCTTATGAAATAATTCCTTGCTTGCGCAGCATGGCTTCCATGGCCCTGTCCATCAGCAATTCGGCCAGCGGCTTGGTAGCTTCATCCAATGCTGCATGAGCCGCTTTCAGCTTCTTTAGGTCCCCGGGGCCGTCCGTCAGCAAGGGCTCAACTTCCTTCAGGGCTGATTCGATGGGTCCGCGATATTCTTCAGGGCAGTCGATCAATGCTTTGCGGGCCGCCGCGACGGTTTGCTCGGCACGCAACTTTGCCTCGATCCACTGGCGCGCAGCCATGTCCTCAAAAGCGTGCTCGACTGATTCCTCGACCATTTTTTGCACGGCAGCATCATCCACATCCACGGCGGACTTGATTTCGACGACCTTTTGCTGACCTGTCTTCGTGTCGCGCGCGAGCACATGCAAAATACCGTTGGCGTCGATTTCGAATTGAACACCCACGCGTGGAATGCCCTTGGGCGCGGATTCAAAATCGATCGTGAATTTGCCGAGGCTCCAATTGTGCTTCGCGCGATCACGTTCGCCTTGCAGGACGTGGATGAGCATGTTGCGCTGATTGTCGACGGCGGTCGTGAACATCTCACCCGCTTTCACCGGAATGGTAGTGTTGCGCGGGATGATCACATTCATCAACCCGCCGAAGGTTTCAATTCCCAGGGATAGCGGGGTAACATCGAGAAGCAGGACGTTTTTGAATCCGCCGGAGAGAATTTCCGCCTGAATGGCCGCGCCCAACGCCACTGCTTCGTCCGGATTTTGCGATGTATTTATTTTTGCCGGCTGGAACCATTGCGCGACCAGTTCGCGGACGAGCGGCATGCGCGTTTGGCCACCGACGAGGATCACCTGGTCCAGGTCTTTGGCTTCAAGCTTCGCATCCGCGAGTGAACGGATGCAGTGCGCCCGGGTGCGCAAGATAATGTCCCGCGTGAGTTCTTCGAGCTTGTGGCGCGTGAGCGTGTAATTGAAGCTAAAGTCTGGAGTCAAAAAGGGCAAAGCGATATCGGTTTCAGTTTCACTGGATAAACGAATTTTCGCGTTCTCGGCCGCTTCCCGAATGCGAGCCAGCATCGAGACGTCGGGCTTCGCCTTGATTTGCGATAACAAAAATTCTACCAGCCGCTGATCGAGATCGTCTCCGCCCAGCCGTGTGTTGCCATTTGTTGACAATACCTGAAAAACGCCTTCGTTCAGTTCGAGGATCGAGAGATCAAATGTGCCTCCGCCCAAATCGTAAACCGCGATCTTGGATTTCTCCTTCAGCTTATCGAGGCCATACGCCAAGCC
>DATENK010000310.1:0-4197 GCA_035275085.1 Verrucomicrobiia bacterium
ATGCGCGACATGTATTATCGGCGGCTGCTGCTAATCGATGAGCTGGAGGAGGAATTCGTACTGCTGGTTGATAACGGAGACGTTTTATGTATGCAGCCGATTCCCGAGCTGCCGCAACTGGTACGCGGCGCTGGTTTGGCGGCGTGCGTTGAACACAATGGGAGCCGGTACTTCATTGGGCAGGGCTACACGAGCGAATACATCAATTGCGGCGTCACATTTTGGCATACGCCTTCCACCCGCCAAATGCGCCAGGACATCGTAGCGCGCGGCCGGACCCGCTTTCGCAGCGTTGAGGACCAGTTGACGTTCAATGAAGTGGTCCAGACGCGGTATTACGATCAGATGATTATTCTGCCGTGCCAATACAATTTCCGGGCGCATTTCCGCCAGAAAGTCCGGGGATGGCCGACCGTACACAGTCTGGACGGCGTGAAGATTTATCATAACGCTCACTCGATGCAGGAAGCGAAGCAACTAGCGTCTGTGAAGCCCCTCGCGGATCTGCCTCCGCTTGAGCCCGACGCCGCGCCGCTGTCGGATTGGCAGAAATTTGTGCGTAAAATCCAGCTTCGACTCCAGCCGCATAATGTGCGCTGAATCGCGTACTTAAGCGTGAGTTTCGGCACGAAACTTGTTGAGCCTCGGGGCAGGCAAATGCCCTATTGCGCAATTACCATGGCTGAGATCAACATTGCGACCACCATAGGGTCATGGTAGTGTTGCAAACAATCTAGACATACGATGTCAGACGAGAGCAAACACGCGGACAATAAGAACAATAAGCGCAATGGCGACTTCAAGGTGCCGCCTCGCACGTATTTGCTGTGGATTGCGATCGTGCTGGCGATTCCGCTGCTGATGATTTTCCGCAATAACAGCGGTTCCCAGGCCGAGTTGCTCACGCAGACACAATTCATCGAAAAGGTCGAGTCCAACCTCATCAGCAAGGGCACCATTATTTACGATCCCCAATCGCCGTACCTGCGCGAAATCCGCGGCAAATACCTCAAAACTGATTCGACAGGCCAGCAAGTGCTGGATGCCAGCGGAAAGCCCGTGGAAGTGGCGTTTACCGCCAAGTCGCTTTTGCCTGAAAAACTCGAAGAAAAGCTGCTCTATAGCGGCAAATTTGAAACGAAACAGCCGAATACCATGCTATTGGGCATTCTTTATAGCCTGTTTCCGATTCTGGTCATTGGGCTGCTCATTTGGTTTTTCTTCATTCGCCAGATAAAAATGGCCGGCAAAGGCGCGCTCAGCTTCGGCAAAAGCAAGGCCCGGCTGCTGACAAAAGAGAAGAACAAGACCACGTTCAAGGACGTCGCCGGTGTCGAGGAAGCCAAAGAAGAAGTGCAGGAACTCGTCGAGTTCCTGAAGGACCCCAAGAAGTTCCAGAAGCTTGGGGGCCGGATTCCCAAAGGCATTCTCATGGTCGGCGCGCCCGGCACAGGCAAGACGCTGCTGGCCAAAGCGATCGCCGGCGAAGCGGATGCCGCTTTTTTCAGCATCAGCGGTTCGGACTTTGTTGAAATGTTTGTCGGGGTGGGCGCCAGCCGTGTGCGCGATATGTTTGATCAGGCGCGCAAGAACACACCGTGTTTGATTTTTATCGACGAAATTGACGCCGTTGGCCGCAGCCGCGGTCATGGGCTCGGCGGCGGCAATGATGAACGCGAACAGACCCTGAACGCGCTGCTGGTCGAGATGGATGGGTTCGACACCACTGAAGGAATTATCATTATTGCTGCGACCAACCGCCCGGACGTGCTTGACCCTGCCTTGTTGCGGCCCGGCCGGTTCGACCGGCAAATTACGGTGAATCTGCCTGATGTGCGCGGCCGCGAAGCCATTCTTAAAGTGCATGCGCGCAATGTGAAACTCGACCCCGGCGCCGACCTGGCAGTGATCGCTCGCGGCACGCCCGGTTATTCGGGCGCGGAGCTCGCCAATCTCCTGAATGAAGCCGCGCTGTTAGCCGCGCGCAATAACAAGAAAGCAGTCGGCATGGCGGAACTGGAAGAGGCGCGCGATAAAGTGCGTTGGGGCCGCGAACGCCGCAGCCTTGCGATGACTGATGAGGACAAGAAGTTCACCGCCTGGCACGAGGCCGGGCACGCGCTCGTGAACGTGATGCTCAAGCACACGCATCCGTTGCACAAGGTCACGATCATTCCGCGCGGGCAAGCCCTGGGCGCCACGATGTATCTCCCGAAAGAGGACATCCTGAATCGCCGCCGGAAGGAAATGCTGGATATGATCGCGGTGACCATGGCAGGTCGCATCGCGGAAGAAATCGTTTCCGAGGATATTTCGACCGGCGCGGCCGGCGACATTCAGCAGGCCACTGGGCTCGCGCGTTCGATGGTCACCCAATGGGGAATGAGCGAGAAGCTCGGCATGGTCCAATACGGGGACCATAACGAGTACGTTTTCCTCGGGCGGGAAATGATCCGCAGCAAAGATTACAGCGAACAGACCGCCGAAGACATTGATGCCGAGGTCAAGCGCCTGATCGACGAAGCTTATAGCGTGGCGAAAAAGTTGATCGATGACAATCGCGACAAGCTGGAGATGATCGCCAACGCGCTGCTCGAATACGAGACGCTGGAGGGCTATCAGGTCGAAGAAATTATCCGCACGGGCCGTTTCACGCCGCCGGCACCGACGCCGCAATTGCCACCTCCGAGCGGCGCGCCCGCCGGCACACCTTTGCCCGAAGTCATCAAACCGACTCCGCCCAAGATTGGCCCCGGGCTCGGCACGCCCGCGCCGGCCACCGCTTAATCCTTCCAATGCAATACCGCCGCTTCGGCCGCACTGAACTGCGGATGCCGGTGTTTTCCTGCGGCGGCATGCGTTACCAATATAAATGGGAGGATGTTGCGCCTTCACAGATTCCACCTGAGAACCAAGCCAATCTAGAAGCTACCATTCACCGTGCGGTGGAACTGGGTATCAACCACATCGAGACTGCGCGCGGCTACGGCAGCTCGGAGATGCAGCTCGGCCGCGTTCTCCCCACCTTCCCGCGGGACAAGATCATTGTGCAAACGAAGGTCGCGCCGATGGCCAGGCCGGAGGACTTCCTGAAGACGTTCGATCGATCGTTGAAATACCTTAAGCTCGATCACGTCGATTTGCTTGCGTTGCATGGCGTGAACAATCGCCAATTTCTGGACTGGTCGTTGCGGAAAAATGGTTGCCTTGCGGCGGCGCGTAAACTGCAAAAGGACGGCTATGTGCGCCATGTGGGCTTTTCCACTCACGCCACAACCGACATCATTTTGGAAGCGGTCAACAGCGGTGAATTCGATTATATCAACGTCCACTGGTATTTTGTTAATAATTTAAATTGGGCGGCGATCGCCGCCGCCGCCCAGTGCGACATGGGCGTGTTCATCATCAGCCCGAATGACAAAGGCGGGAAACTCTATGCGCCGCCGCGCAAGCTGGTGGAGCTTTGCGCGCCATTGAGCCCTATGCAGTTCAACGACCTCTATTGCCTGGCCAGGCCGGAGGTGCACACCCTGAGTTGCGGCGCCAGCAGGCCGGAAGACTTCGCGGAGCACATCGCCGCCCTGGAATGGAACGGCGACATTGGTGCAATCGAGGCACGGTTACGCGCGGAGATGGACCGAATCCTCGGGGCAGACTGGTGCGGGCGATGGTGGGAAGCGCTGCCGAACTACATCGATTGTCCGAATCACATCAACCTGATCGAAATCCTACGGCTCTGGACATACGCCAAGGGGCTGGACCTCGTCGATTGGGGAAAGATGCGTTACAACCTCCTCGGTCAGGCCGACCACTGGTTTCCCGGCGAAAATGCGGGCAGGACGGGGGAATACGATTGGAGCACGGCGTTGGCGCGCAGCCCTTTCGCGGACCGGATTCCGGCCATCCTGCAGGAGGCCCATCAAATGCTGTTTGATAAGCCTAAAGAGCGGCTGAGCCGCAGTTGAAACGATTGAAATTCGACCTATTTTGCGGTTTAATGGTCTGAACGGCACGATATGCGTGAGCGTAGTTTGTTGTATTTATTCCTGGCGCTGAACGGATTGCTTGCGGGCGCATTCGCAATCTACCTTTTTCTTTCGACCCATCGGCAGCCGAAAATAATTGCCGGCAGTCTCCCCGCCGCCACTAACAAGGTGCCCAAAGTTACGAACGCGACGCCGAAGGCCGTGGTCGCGT
>DATENK010000311.1:0-9927 GCA_035275085.1 Verrucomicrobiia bacterium
CAGGGGTTCGGCAATAATCCTTGAGACAACCACGCCCTCGCCGCGCGGCGCCGTTTGGACGGCGCGCAAAGTAGCACCATCCAGATCGATCGCGATGCAGGCTCCGGCTTTGCGGACCCGGAACTTTTTGCGCATCGTGTCCAGGTCGATCAGACGCAAAGCTGCTTTCGTGCGCGCTTTATCCGCCATGCGCCACCTCCTTCGTTGCCGAACGATGATAGGTAGTCAAGGTTTCCTTTGCCTCCGGCTCAATCACAAACGGCAAACCCAGTCGTGTGATGTCGCGCAGATAAGTGACCGCGGGCTCAGCGCCTGCGACGTCGATCATCACCTCGAGCACGCGATAACGCCCGGAGGGAACCCCGTACCCAATCACTTGAAATGTGAATTGCCGGCTGCGCGTGGTGAGCAACGGCGCAAGCTGCTTGAATTTCGGCGCGTCTAAAATGCTTTCTTCGTACAACCATGCTGGTGTTTTTCGTTGTTCCGCGCGGAGTCCCTTGCGCGTCGCTACAATGTTTTGCGCCAGCGACTCATCAACGCCGGGCAATGTTTGAAGCACGGCTGCAGACGCAGTGTTAACATTGATTAACCCGTGCAAATGGTAATCCAGCGAGCCGCTGAACTTATCCAGCAGCAGCGGCAATTCCGCTTTGCCGACGCCGGACACGATCTCCTTTCCGTTTGGCAGTTTCGTCTTCGCTTCCAGCAATTCGGCGGGATGCTTGAATTTGATCTTATTCGTGCGAGCGCTGTTGATGTACTCGACGACGGGCCCTGGCAATTCCACGTTCCAGAACGTCTCCGCGGAATCGTTCAAATCGAGCCGGATTTGGCCATCATTATCTTCGTCCAGGTCATACGAACAAATCGTGGCGTAATGGCGGAGTCCGGGATCGAGTTTACTGTCGCCATTATCCGGCGGTGGAAAGTCGTCGCCGTCGTTTTCGTGCGTGTCGAGGGCGCAATTGAGATTCGAGTCTTCGCCGTAAACCACGCCGGGATTGAAACCACGAACAAGGAACAATTCGTAAATAGTTGATAGCGGGCCGTTGAGGCAAGCGTATGGGCGTGGAAGGTTGTCGTAATACTCTTGTTCGGCGCCTTGCGGGTGCGGGACGTCGTCTTTGTCGAGGAAATCGAGGAGCCCCTGCGCCAGATACGGCGTCATTCCGGGCAGGCGCGTCAACATCGCTTCACTGGCAGTGTGCAGGTTCAGCTTTGAAGCCTCATCCTGTAACCCGAAGTGAAAAGAGCCTTCCTCGGTCTCGCGATAGGAATAAATGCTGAACTGCCATTGATCAAGGCCGTCGTCCAAAACGAGCCGCTGATGAAACAATCCCGGGTTGTCCTGCCAATCCGTGTCTTCCGGAGTTACTGCCGATGCGATTCGCATAGCCTCATAAACACCTGACATTGCCGCCGACCATGCCTGCTCCGAGCCGGCGCCAGCGGCGACGGCCGTGTCTTCCGCCTTGATCCTGAACAGCAAGCTTAGCGCCACCATCGAGGTCAGCATGATGATGACGAGCACCGCAACCAGGACGAATCCTTGCCTTTCACCGTAGCAGCCGACGTGAGGAGGCTCTGATTGTTCGCGAACGACTCCGATTAGCGCCTCCTCGCATCGGCCGCAACACGCCTTCTTATGGAGCCTTTTCACAATCTCACCTCGTTGGTTGAAGCCATGCCAGCCGGCGTAAATTCCGGATGCTTCGCCGCGGCGCCAGGCAAATACACAACGCGCCGGAAAAATTCCCCCGAAAGTTTTCCTTGCTCATCCATCACCGGCGGTTCAAAGCCCAGGCTGATCTCTACCCCGATAGGAAGCCTTGTCTTGTCCCAGGTGTCCGACCATTTCGCGCCATCCCAGTACCGAAAATGGGCATAGCGAATTTCATCGCTGAGTGGTTCGGGCGGCTTCGCGGGGGTATCAACAGTGACGCTCGCACTTCGCACGGTGCGCATTTCCACCAGAGGTTCTTCTTCGCGATACAGCCCGGCAGCGGTATTCGTGTCGCCGTTCAGGGAGTAGCGCACAATTTTCAAATCCGTTTGCGCCGATGAAACACGCTCCCCTTGCTTCCACGCCCCGGGGGAGATGAGGTCAGTCCGCACGAACTGAATGAATTGGGTGTCACCGAGGAATGTCGCTTCGTAAAACGCATGTGGACGTGAGCTGCGCAATTCCATCGTCATGCGGTCCATCAGCAGGCGAACAGTCGAAAGCCGCTCCGCTTCCTGCATGAGTTGCGCACGGAGATTCGCCGCCTGATTGTAGAAGAACAGCAGCACGAGCATGATCCCAATCGCAATGCCGATCGCGAGCACGACTTCGATCAACGTAAAGCCTTGCTGCCGAGCGTAGCGCGTATGTTTAAAAGCCCAGATCACGCAAAATGTCCTCTTCTTTTTCAGGCAGGCGGATCACCTGGCATAAGCGGTGCACGACTGGCGGGTCCTCGTGGCGGATAATCACTTCGACCTTTTTTGTGCGCCCCGTGTCGCGGACCTTTTGGTCGGTGGTCACTTCCGCTTGCGCTTCCCATGTCCAACCCTCGAACGGAGCCTCAAAGGCTTCTGGCCCCTCCTCGGAAAGAAGCTTGCTGCCGATCTGCAACTCCGACATCACCGACACCGCCAAATCCGCCGCGTGCGCATTCAACTTTAATCGCTCGACGCGATCGATCGAAGCGCTCAAACCAGCGCCAATCACCGCCGCCGCGCCGGCGAGCAACACCAGGGCCAGCACCACTTCCAGCAACACCGCTGCGTCCATCGTTCGGAGTTGCGCCTTTCGGCGGGCTGCTTCGGGCCGGCGCATCTTCATGGAAACAACTCCTCTTCCATCATGTCCGGCCCTTCTGTTGAAGCTACCCAGTCATGTCGAATCACTCCCGTGATCCCCGTTACGCGAATCGAAATTCGCCGCGTTTCTTCCTGCGCGCGTGATGCCAAAATGATTTCCGTCGAATCGCTCGATCCATCGGGATAAAACGTCAGCGGCAAAAATGAGAATTGATCCTGCTCGACGGGGACCGCCTCAGTACCATCGACCGCGCGAACGTCTTCCACCTGCACAAGGCCATTCACATTTTGCGCCATCAATTCCGCTTCTCCCAAGGGAGTCATTTGCCCTGGGAAGCGCAACGGGTCGGCTTCCCAGAGCACTCGCACGTTGCCGAGCGGCGCTGTCATGCCTTCGCTGGTCTGTTCTTCAAACACGAGTTGCACTTTCTTTCCGGTATTCAGCGCGTGCGCGCGCGCAAAGCGCATCAGGCCTTCCATCTGCGTCGCGCCTTCCTCGAGTTCCGAACCCGAGAGCAACGTCGAAAAGCTGATTACCGCCGCGCTGGCCAGCAGCAACAGCAGCACCAGCGTGAGCAATAGCTCCACTAACGTGAACCCACGACCGGTCGGGTGAGGATGCGGACCGGCCGATTTAAACATCCGCGATAGACGAATCAATCCGCAGTCGCCGCAACGCCAGTTTGCGCATTGTCGACTGTGAGACGGATATCATCGTCAGTGTCAGGCTGTCCATCCGGTCCAACAGAATACAGCTTGTATGGCGGGCCGGTTTTTTCCGTCTCGGTCGTGCGGTCGATCAATTCGTAATGGAGTTTGTGGCCCCAGGGATCGTCAAGTTGAATGCCCGGCTTGAGATAGGGCCCCTGCCATTTCTCGGCGAGCCGCGGATTCTCGTAAGTCGGCTTTTTCACCAGCGCGTCCAGGCCGCCTTCCTGTTCGGTAGGATACCGCCCAATATTCAGGCGATACGTATCGAGCGCCGTGGCAATCTGGCTGAGCTTGAGCTTGGTGGTGTTCTTCTCCGCGCCTTCCTGCTGGGGCAATACAAACACGACCAGCGCGCCGGCCAGGAGTAAGATGATCACGATCACTAAAAGAATTTCAATTAATGTGAACCCTGCGGAACGCACGCTCCGCCGGGACATCCATTTCGCTGAGTCTATCATCATACGTTTTGTACGTTCGCTCGCTGCGAGACTACTGCAAAACAGACGGCCTGTGGAACCACAAAATTCAGGAAATTCCAGTGGTAGCGCCGGTCTCAAGACCGGCCCGGGGCGATGTTTTTCAACATTGGGACTTTCGTTCCAACATTTCTGCAAACTTGTCTTTTCTCCTGCTCGCGGTAAATTCGACACTGCCTCGCGAGTGTGCGCGGTTAGCTCAGTGGTAGAGCACTACCTTGACACGGTAGGGGTCAGAGGTTCGAACCCTCTATCGCGCACCATTCCAATAAATCTTTAAATTCTTCGTCGCGCGTCCCGCTGCCACAATATCCAAACGCCCATCCCCATCGAGATCGGCCAGCGTCAAGTCTTCGCACGCCATCTTGTTATCATCCACCAACGTCTCTTTCCATTCCTTGCCCTCGTTGTCTTGAGGCGTGAACATTTTGATCCCGACCTTCACGCCCGGTTTGCCCATGGCGCGCCAACCCACCACGATTTGGTCGCTGCCACTTTTCGCCAGGTCGCCGCACGCCAGCGCGTGTCCATCAACTAACGTGCTGTCGAGAACCTTGCGTATCCACACATTCTCCCGATGCGCCCCAAGTCCCACCTCCGCCTCACGATAGACAACCAAATTCGTGCCGTGCATCGGCTCAACTGTGGCAAAGAATAGTTTTCCATTGGCGAGCTTTCCGAGCCGCACTTCACCTGCTCCGGCGCTTTGCGTGCCCGATAGTTGCGAGAGCTTTTTGTTCTTTAAAAGAAATACGCCTTCCTTGCTGGCAATGAGCATTTCCTTTTCAGGATCGGTATCCCATTGCACCGGATCGAGGTTGTGCGTCATGTGCAATGTTTCATCGAGCACTTCTGTGGGCCACGGCTGCTTCACATCCGCAGGCTTGCGGTAAGCCAGAATCTTTACGCCCGCGCCCGCGCCGGCTTTGTTTCCTCGCCCATGCAACGGCACGACTATCAGATTACCATTCACCCAGCGCATGCGATGCACGGTAGGTTCATGGTGCAATGGAATCGCTTCCCACTTCTGCGTACGGTCCTCTGGGGCGAGAAGATAAAATACCGCTCCACTGTTCACAGTGTCCCCAGGATTCCATTCCGCCCCTACTGCTACCTCCGCCTTGCCATCGCCATCCACGTCAGCAGCAGCAATGCACACATGATCCTGCTTGGTAAGTTTTTCGGCGATGATGTGCTTGGTCCACGAGGGGTTCTCGTACCAAACAATCAAGTTTTTGTCCGCCAGCAAAATGTCGGGCTTTTTATCGCCATTGACGTCCGCTACGGTCACGCCGTAGCCAATCTCCACTTTCGTGTCCACGTCCACCGCCTTGAAAGTCGGTTCAGCAGCAGTTAATGAGAGCGCACACGCGCAAAGAAGCAAGGTCGTTCGCATGAGGCGATTTAATGCGAACTGAACCGCTGACGCAACAACTCTAAAACCTCGTCGTCCTCCACCTGCGTGAAGGTATCATAGAAACGCCCGACCGCATCGAACTCGGGGTCGACCATCAGCGCGTATACGGTGGCGTGGGCCGCTTGTATGCGGTCGAATGCTGAACTGGACGAGACCGGGACCGCGACCGAAACTTCCAATGCTTTGCGCTGATGCGCAGACTTCACTGCAACTTCCATGGTTGAGCCGGTCGCCAACCCATCATCAACAATCAAGACCCTTTTGTTGGTTATGTCTGGTGGCTGATTTCGTTCGAAAACCGCCTGATAGTCATGGAGCCGCTGCTGTTCCTCATCGATGATCTCGCGCAATTCATCCCCGTGCACGTGGGTGCGCTCAATGGCATCCCGATCCAGAATCACGATGTCCGGTTCCGCAATCGCCCCTACCGCAAATTCCCGATGCCGCGGGTGCCCAATTTTGCGCACCACCAACACATCCAGCGGCGCATCCAGCTTGCGCGCGACCTCCGCCGCAACAACTACGCCGCCCCGAGGAAGGCCTAAAACAAAATCAACCTGCAAAAGCTGCTCCCGCAAGTAATCGCCGAGTTTCACTCCCGCATCCCAACGTGAGGCGAATGCCATACCCGAAGGTTATACCGCTATTCCTGCGGCAACAAGTTAGGGGGCGCGCAAACGATAGAAGCGGTGGGCATCACTCGCGGGGATGGTAACAGGATTATTCGTACCGCTTGGGGCGTCGTGCCAAACGGGATTTGCAAGGCTTGCGCTTCCTTGCAGGAGGAAGTTCGCGTCTGCCGGCTGCCATGAAATGATGACGCTATTGGGGCCGCTAAGGGCAATTTGCAACGTAGGCGCGCCAGTAACTTGAACGGCAACAGGAACCCAAAACCCAGCATCCAGGACGAAGCTGCCGCCCGCAAGTTTTCCAGCGTCAGGCTGGCCGATCGTCCCGGTCAGCGCGTAATTGCCGCCGGTGCTGGCGCCGCCACCGCCATCGACGGTAAGCCAGTCGATGACGTACTCTTGAGCGCTCGCAACACTGATGCAAACCGCAGCAAGCAACACTGTCGTAAAGGTCTTCATAGCTCATCGGGTTTTCGAACTTAGATTTTTGACTTCGGCTTTCAACTCCGTCAGCGCCTTTTTCAGTTCCTGTATCTCTACGTCTTTCTGTTGCAGCTTTTGATTCAGTCCCTGAATCGCCGCGAGCGCGACGCCGTCGGCATCGACGGTGGCGATATGTTTGTCGTCCGGGCCGACAGCAAAAGCGGCGTAGAAGTCCTGCGCCATCGGTCCAATGTGGCGCGTTTCTGGATCATGTTTGTAGCTCCACTCACTGACCGGCAGGCTCGCGACCTTCTCTAAGACGGTGGAGGGACTGATTTCTTTAATGCCTTGCTTCGCATTACGATCGCTCGAACTGATAAATGCTCCTTTCACGTACAAGCCTGAATTGACGAGGTGCATCAATTCGACTCCACCGCCAGGGTCTGCATATCCGTTCGCATGGGTCCCTCCGCGATACCAGATGAATCCATCATCAGCGCCTTGACTGCTCGAACGGAAGTACAGCGAACTCGACTGAATGCCGATCCCGTATTCGGTGTTCCAGAGGTTTAGCATTTGCCGCATTTGATTTCCAAAGTGCATGCTGGTGTTGTTATCGAGCCGAACTCCGCCAGTTGCGCGGATCGAAAATTGGTTACTCGCGGTCGACGGAAAAAATGTCGTGCCGCTGTCGGACCAGACAAACGAACCCTCGTGGAGCGCTTGCGCATATTTTCCGGCGGCCAAACTGTAAAGTCCCTGAGCAGCGTTCAAATACCCGCCCGGCACAGTGCTATAGTTAGTGGTCGCACGATTAGCGACGCCCCCGCCCACAACCGCCGTATAGCTCGCTCTATTGGCCTGCCCGCCGCCAATTACCCCAAAATCTCGATCCACAAAGTTGTCATATCCGCCACCGATCACACCGTAATACCCGGCAACGCGATTGGGAGACGTTGGATGACCGCCGCCAGCGATTGTCGCGCCGCCAACAAAGTTGCTAACGTAATTTGCCGATGCACCGGCGATCATATTCGCTGATAAGCCGGGCTCGATCCGCAAGGCGCGTTGGTTGTTCACCTTGATCTCAAGCGGCTGATTGTCTCTCGTGCCGACGAAGTGCGTGCCTGGACTGGTGCCTGCGTTGCCATTCAATTGCCAGAAGCTCGATGAATTCAATCCGCCGAGGGTCGCCGCATTTACATCCGTGATTGCCGCGCCGGTCCCGTAAATCACATTTCCCGGATTGTTGAGCGTCACACGATTCGTGTAGATGCCGGCAAAGTTCGATGCAGGCAAAGGGCCGCTCAAACTCTGAGCGCTAATCGCATACGGCGTGGGCGTTAACGGCTGCCGGGGGGCGAGCGCCGCAAAGCTGCTCGGGCCATTCGTCCGCACCGCAATATCGAGCCAGCGCGCATCGCCGTTGAACACCGCAGCGCCGAAATCCAACGTCACAGAAAACAAGCCGTTGCTGACAGGGACGCTCGTTCGGTTCAACGGTCCGCCAACGGCCGTTTCAGTGGCTGAATCGTTGTAGAGCGTGAATTGAAAATCGTAAACGCCGGTGGCTGCGGCGCCCTGATCTTTAAGATGCCCTTGGTACGTAAAGGCACTGCCAACGGGAGCGGCCTGAAGGACTGCTACGGACAAGAAAGCGCTACAAAGCAAACTGAGTCGTTTCATAAACAAGTTGGGTTTTCGGGTACATACGCACACAGAGAACATCCGCCTTTATATGCCCATGGAATGCTCCTCTGCCCTTATTTTAGCACAACTGCGGCAGCCACAACTGAAAATCTGCTTTTTGGGGCAAAAAATTTCAGCCGCTACCGCGCCGTGTTCTCGAGAATCAACACAGCGGCGCCCTCGTTCTTCCAACGCTCGCGTAATTCACCGGGGACGGGAAGAGTGGTCGGCCCCATCACGAAAGAGCCCAGCACAAGGTCAGGATCGCCATCGCCGTCGATGTCCCCCGCATCCATTACGATCCACCGGCCCCACCCCGCCTCAGGGATTGTAAATGGTTTCATTTGCATGGTGCCGCGATTTTCCAACAAAACGAAATTCAATGGCTCACCAGAAAAATCCGGATAGAAGGAAATCGCCGCGAGATCCAAATCGCCATCCAGATCAAAATCGATGGGCAGCACTTTATAAGCGCCTTCCATCGGAAAGAAAAAAACCTGTTTGAACACATTGCTGCCGTTGTTCAGGTACAGCCGGATGCCGTGATACGGTTTGTGGGGCGTAGCAAAATCGCCATTGTCGCCATTCGCCGTAAGCAGATCGAGATCCCCGTCTTTGTCCCAGTCAACGAGCTGGAAATCCGCGTATCCGAACGCCGGATGCTGCTCCATGATTGTCTCGACGCGAAATTTTCCCGCGCCTTCGTTATAGTAAATGTAGAGTCCCTCGCGCGCCTGCGCGGTCATCAGAATGATGTCGATTTTGCCGTCGCCGTTCATGTCGCGCAGTTCAGTGCGGATTCCGCCGGGACGATCCAGCAACTCGTGCCGTTCGTACTGGCCGTTGCCCCGGTTCTCGTACCAGGCAACCGCCCCCAGGCGATGACCGAACTCGCAAACGACCAGGTCTTCGCGACCATCGCCATTCAAATCGGCCGCCCGCGCGTCGGTTGGCCGACGCAGTTTGCCCAACAGTTCCTTTCCCGAAAGCACAACGCTGCCCTCACTCACATCGGAGGGAAAGAACTTCCCGATCTGCGTGAGCAGTAATCCATCGTTTTGCGTCTGCAAGCTGATCGCTGGGCTCTCGGTGCGTTCTTTGCTGAGGATTTTTCCGGCGCCATCCAGCGTTGCGAGAATGTTCGCGAACGCATCCCCGACGTATAGTTGATTGTGCGGCGCATCTATTTTGACCATGGAAATCATGGGCGCGCCAGTATTGAAGTTCACTTTATGCGCGCGAAAACGTTTTGGTTCGACTTCGATCGTTTGGCGCGCTGGCCGCGCTTGCTCCTCTGGCGCTTCGTTCCGGTAATAATCCCAAATGGCAAACCATTCCTTTTGGGACAGTAGGGGTGCGTTCGGATACACTTTCGCTTGTTCAAGAATCTTGCCGCCGGCCAGCGCTTCGTAGTTCGCGGGTTCAATCCCAAGCCACAAAGCCATGCTCGGCATGATGTGGTGCGTCCATTGCACTTTCGTGAGCAGCCGAGGCTCCGGAAAAACGTGGCAGGAACCGCAATAGGTTTTGGCGAGCTCAGGTCCGTTCAGCGAGGGCGCAGCGTAGGACACTTGTACCAAAACAACGCCGACCAATGCCGCGCGCCAAAACACTAATATCTCCGCTGCTGCTGCGGGACCGGCTGCGGCGGGCGACGGTATGGAGTCGGGGCGGCGCCCGTCGCGGCCGCGACGGGTCGAACCTGGCGAATCGTCGCGCTGAATTGGCCGGCAACGACCGTCTGCTCGGGATCAGGCAAGGCGACATAAATGCG
>DATENK010000312.1:0-6241 GCA_035275085.1 Verrucomicrobiia bacterium
TCGCATCATGCCTGGCCCGGGAAAATATTGGGCAGCCTGAACGCCCTGTTCTCTCGACGATCACGGCCCGGCGAACAGCGCCAGAGGAAGACTTGCGCGAGTTGCTCTGTCGTCAGGTCACTTCGCCCGTGAGATTCATCGAAGCACTCACTGCGGCTGCGGCCGAGGTTGATCTGTTTATTGAAGTGGGGCCCGGGAACGTCCTCCAGGGGTTGACGCGCGATTGCGTTGCGACGCCGGTGATCTCCTTAGATGCCGGTGGGAATTCAATAAAGAGTTTGCTCGAAGCTGTGGCCGCCGTGTTTGTCTCAGGCGCCTCCGTCAATCATGGCGCGTTGTTTGCGGATCGATTCACCCGGCCCTTTAATTCGGATTGGCAACCAAAATTTTTTACGAACCCCTGCGAGTCGGCCCCTGTCTCGGACAACGGCTCGGCGTGGACGCCTCGCCCAACCAAAACCACTGAGGTGGGCCGAAGCGTCCACGCCGAACCGTCGTCTGTCGTCGAAACAATCCGCCGACTCGTCGCCACGCGCGCGGAATTGCCGCTGACCGCCGTTAGAGATGACAGCCGGTTCTTGACCGACCTGCATCTGAACTCGATCACGGTCGGCCAACTAGTCGCCGAAGCTGCGAGGCGCCTCAACCTGCCGCCGTTGATTGGGCTCACTGATTTCGCGAACGCTACCATTGCGAAAGTGGGGGCTGCCTTTGAAGAACTCGCGCGCAACGGATCGAAAGCAGCGAATGACCTCGAGCGCGCGCCTGCAGGTATTGATTCGTGGGTGCGGCCGCTTGTCGTTGAATGGATTGAGCAGTCATTGGTAGACGAAAGCGGCAGAGGACTGCCGGAATCCAAAACCTTTCGGCTTCGCGACGGCGTTGTGCCACTGGACGGCGGCGGAGTAGCGCTCTGTCTTGGGCCGAATACAAGCGAATCGGAAACGATTTATCTCCTTCTGGAAGCTGCTCGGAGGGTATTGATTGCGAAAGGCAGCCGCTTCGTCCTCGTTCAGCAGGGCCGCGGCGGCGCAGCATTTGCGCGCACACTCCATCTGGAACATCCCGACATCACGACCTGCGTGATTGATGTTCCGTTTGACCATCCCGACGCAACGGCCTGGGTTGAACAGGAGATCGTCGCCGCAAAGAGCGGATACAACGAGGTGCGTTACGATGCTTCGGGAACGCGGCGCAAACCGCGGCTGGCGCCGTTGCCGTTGCCCGATTCCGAAAGTGCGTTTCCGGTTGGCCCGAGCGATGTCGTGCTCATTACGGGCGGCGGCAAGGGTATCGCTGCGGAATGCGCCCTTTCACTTGGACGCAGAACCGGGGCGGAGTTAATCCTGTTGGGCCGCTCAAAACCCGCGACCGACGCTGAACTGGCAATCAACCTTTCACGATTTGCGGCCGCAGGGATTCGTCACCGTTATCTGTCGGTGGATGTAACGGACGCCGAACAAGTTAAAAAGGCAATGGGTGAAGCGGGGCGAATTACGGCGTTCATTCATGCTGCCGGTTCCAATGCTCCGCAACTGATCAGCGCGTTGGACCATGCAGCGTTTCAGCGAACTCTCGGGCCGAAGACGCAAGGTTTTCGCAACGTGATTGCGGCGATCGATTCCGCCGAGTTGCGGTTGCTGGTGACCTTCAGTTCCATCATTGGACGTGCCGGGCTCGCGGGCGAAGCTGATTATGCAGTTGCGAACGAATGGCTTACTCGCTTAACCGAAGATTTTCAGCAGGCGCATCCGCATTGCCGCTGTCTCGCGCTCGAATGGTCCGTATGGTCCGGCGTGGGCATGGGACAACGCCTTGGGCGGATTGAGTCGCTGCGGCAGCAAGGCATTACGCCGATTACGCCGGAAGTCGGCGTCGAGATTTTCGAACGCCTTCTGATGCGCTCGTCCCCTGTCGCTGTTGTCGTTACCGGACGTTTTGGTGATTTACCGACGTTGAAAATGGACAAGCCGGAGTTGCCGTTCCGGCGGTTCCTGGAACAACCAAAGGTTTTTTATCCTGGCGTCGAACTGGTTGTTGATTGGGCACTGTCGGCGGACGCCGATCTGTACGTGGAAGATCACGTGCTCCATGGGGAACGGCTGTTCCCGGCGGTCATGGGATTCGAAGCCATGGCGCAAGCGGCGATGGCGCTCGTAAACGCAAAAGAGCCGCCGAGCTTTTCCGATGTGCAACTGCAGCGGCCGGTTGTCGTTCCGAAGACTGGCAAAACAAAAATTCGCGTCGTCGCACTCGTGCGCAAATCCGGCGAGGTGGAGGTGGCGCTTCGGACAGAAGAAACTGCCTTTCAGATCGATCACTTTCGCGCCGTGTGCCGGTTTGTTTCCGGTGCGGCGTTGTTGCGCGAATCTGGACCCAAGGCCGCGATCACCATCCCGTCTCGCGAGCCAGTAGCGATTGACATTGACCGGGACCTTTACGCGGAACTGCTCTTCCATACCGGACGTTTCCGGCGTGTGAAAAACTATCGTCTCATAAAAGCCAAAGAATGCGTCGCCCAACTCGAACCCGATCCCGACGCCATTTGGTTTGGGCGTCACCTGTCCCAAGAGCGCGTACTCGGCGATTGCGGGGTGCGCGACGCGGCAATCCACGCGATTCAAGCCTGCATTCCACACGCTCGCCTCCTGCCCATCGGCGTCGATCGCATTGTGATTGGCAAAATCCCTTGCTTGCTCGAACGCGCGCGCGCGGAGAAAGGAATCCCTGAATTATTGCTGCACGCGCGCGAACGCTTCCGCGAGGGCGACACGTTCTGCTACGATCTAAAGTTGCTTGGCGAAGATGGTTCCCTCCTCGAGCAATGGGACGGCTTGCGCCTCCGCAAAGTTGAAACATTGCAGCGCCAGAAACCCTGGCCGGACGCCCTGCTCGGCCCTTTTCTCGAAAGGTCGCTCGAAGAACTGATCCCCAAATCGAATGTCTCAGTGGCTCTCGTTAGAGGCGACAGCGAAGCGGCGCTCCGGCACCTGCTTGGTAAAGATTTGCGCGTGCAACGTCGCAGCGATGGAAAACCGGAAGTCGACCGTGCTTTGAACGTATCGACGGCTCATGCGGGAAACCTCACGTTGGCAGTCGCCGGCTCTTCAGGTTGCGATCTTGAAACGGTTGCGGAGCGTCCTTGGCGTGAAATCCTGGGTCCTGAACGTTTCGCTTTGGCGCAGCACCTGGACGAACAAATCGATATCGCCGGCACTCGAGTTTGGACGGCGCTCGAAAGTTTAAAGAAATCCGGAGCGAGTGATGCGCCTCTGGTGCTTAGAGAAGCGAGGTCTGACGATTGGGTGTTGTTCGCCTCCGCCCAGCGGACGATTGCTACGTACCTCATCAACAAATCGATGGTGGCCGCAGTGCTCGTGGAATGAAGCGTGCGTACGAATATCGTCACATCGTCGGTTTCGAGGAAACGAACCTTGTCGGCAACGTCTATTACGTCAACCATGTCAGCTGGCAGGGCCGCGTTCGCGAGATGTTTCTGCGCGAGCATGCACCCGACGTAATCAAGGAGTTGTCGCGCGGCTTAAGCCTCGCCACTCTGCGTGTCTCCTGCGAATACCTCGCGGAACTCAATGCCTTCGATGAGGTGATCATTCGCATGTGCCTCGGCGAACTAACGCAGAGCAAGATCACTTTGCTGTTCGAGTACTGGCGGGGCGAAGAGTTGATTGCGCGCGGCGAACAACAAATCGCCTGCTTCCAACGCGATGGAGAAAACCTTGTGCCGACCCCAGTACCGAAGTCTCTGCGCGAAGCGCTGCGCGCGTACGAATAGCTAAGTTGCTCGCAGCGCGTCGAGCAGCGGCTTCCTTGCAGCCGAGCGCGCAGGCAGCATGCCGCCGAGCGCGCCCATCACGACTGCAAATAGTATTCCCGCGACCAGCAATTCGCCGGTAACATGAAACTCAAAAGCGACTTCAGCGAACGAGGACCAATTAAACGTTCCCGTAATCAGCCCGTTCATAGGCAACGCAAGCAGACACCCTAACACGCCCGCGACCAACGCCAGTATGAGTGATTCAAGGAGGAATGAAAAATAAATGCTGCCGGGTGCAAACCCGAGCACTCGTAGAGTACCAATCTCCCGCGTGCGCGCGCCGACTGTCGCATACATGGTGTTCATCGCCGAGAAGATCGCACCGATGCTCATCACCGCTGCGAGGCACGCCCCGAGCGCCTGAATCGGTCCCGCTGTCTTCGTCTGAGCGCGGTAATACTCAGCTTCGGCCATTGCACGCAATTGGCGGCCGCGCTCCGATTCAATGCGCTCGATCAAGGCAGCGGAGGCATTGGTGTTGGCAGGGCGAATTGTCATCGAACAATAAAATGAACGCCGAAACCCTTCGCGGACTTCATCAGCATCCGCCCAGATTTCCGATTCATACGCCGTTTTGCGCGCCTCGAAAATTCCAACCACGCGCCAGACGTCTTTGCCGGAGCGAAACTGCTCGCCTAACGCAGTGCCTTTGAAACGCTTCGCTACTTTTCGGCTCACGATGCATTCCCGCCGGCCACGATCGAACATCCGCCCTTCCACTAACTTGACCTGCGACCGCAAAGCTATCCCGGTGGTTTCGAGTCCCCGTACTTGCACGTGCGCATTACCGCCGCTGGACCTCGGCAACGTGATCAACACAATCACCTCCGCCGAGGCGGACGCGATGCCGTCCAGGTAGCGCATGTATTTAACGTCTTCGACTGCGATTTGGCTGCTGGACTCAGCGAGCGCGCCCTTTCGAATCACAAGGAGATTCCCATTGTCACCGGTGCCGGAAAACGTGCCCCTCAAACCGCGCGCCAGCGACATGATCATCACGAACACCATCACTACCAGCGCCATGCTGATCACAGTGATGAGCGTGGCCTTCCATCGCACGCGCAGATGGCGCAGGTTGTATTTGAGGGGAACGTTCATTCCGCGGTTCTCAAGCCGGACATGACACTGCGGCGGATGCTGCGCCAGGCTGGCCAAAGACAACTCGCGAGTCCGAGCATCACTGCAATGCCGAGTGTCTGCGCGATGATCTGCCCGGTCACTTCAAAGTTTACGAACAGCCCGCGTGACAGCCGATAAATATCCACGGTTTGCAGCAACAGCCACGCTCCTGCGCAACCAATTACACCGCCGAGAATTGCAAGGCCAAACGACTCGCCCAGCAGGAGCCCGAACAGCAGCGGCGATTCGTATCCGACCGCTTTCAAAATCGCAATCTCACGCCCGCGTTCGCGGATTGCCATGCTCATCGTTCCACCCGTCACGAGCACCAGCGTGAAGACGATCACCGTACAGATGGAACCGATCAACAGCTTCAGGTTCCCAAGCATCGAAACGAATCCAAGTTGAAAGGCCTGTTGCGTTTCGGTTTTCGTTTCCGCGTCCGAATTCGCAAATTCCCCGTCGATTTGTTCTATCAATCGAGGGACTGCGGCGGCGTTCTCGCAACGGACCCAGAACAGGCCCGTAAAACCTTTGTCACCGAGCGCCTCATCAAAATACTCGTGGTGAAAAAAGAGATTCGTCTCATCCACGGTCCCGGTGTAAACGCCGCGGATAGTCAACTCGAGATTGCAGGGCCACATCGCGCCGATCAGTGTAATGCGATCGCCGATCTTCCAACCGAAACGTTGCATCGTCTTGATTCCCACGACGCATGCGGTGCGCCCTCTAATAAATGCGGCCAACTGGCCCGGATCGATGCGGGCGTCAGAAAGCACGTTGAAGATGGTGTCCGGGTCGCAAGCGAATTGTGGGAAGAAGTTTTTTTCGTCGCGATAGATCCCGCCAAACCAAAGCAATTTCGTACAGTATTTCACGCCCGGCATTCGTTGGATGCGCTCCTTGTATTTGGAGAACAGCATATTGGCGAGCGACACCTTGTGGCGAACGACTATGCGCAAGGCGGCTTCGTCGGTCGTGGCCGGATCGGTCAACCCCCGCAGCATTACGAGCAAGACGGCCAGCAGGAACAGGCTGAAGGTCACGCTCAAGAGCGTGAGAATGAACCGCCGCCGATTACGCGTCGCGTTGCGGACGACGAACGAGCCGAGGGTCATCGCAACTCGCCTTTTTCCAGATGCACCGACCGACCGGCGTAAGCAGCAGCTTTGGGGTCGTGCGTGACCATCAATACCGTCTTGCTCATGCGCGTGTTCAGCGTCTTCAGCAATTCAAGAATGTCGGTCGCCGATTGCGCGTCAAGGTTCCCGGTCGGCTCGTCCGCCA
>DATENK010000313.1:0-10902 GCA_035275085.1 Verrucomicrobiia bacterium
TTGGCGAAAGAATTTGATATTGGCCTTGACCAGGCGTCTCAACAAACCCGGCCGAAATGTACTCTGTGCCTTCGGCCAAAAGCTTGAACACTTTTTCCTTAGCCTCTCCGGGAAAAACTGAAACATTCCAATTGCCCCATGGATCAAACCACGTCGTCCGCCATTGCATCCAACCGATCGGCGTCCCGTTTGGGGCGCGTCCTACGAGATATGGCTGCGCCGCGCCGCGGTATCCTTTCAGGATCACTTGCCGCCCGCCGACGCAATTAGTCTGTGCAAGGGATCGTCCCTGCCATACGGCCTTCGGAACCGGATGGGGATTCGGGACTTTAATTCTGATTGCGTGATCCCCGTCACACAGCCGAATTATGATTTCTTTGTCGCCGCGCGCATAGTTCTGCAGGACCAGCGGATAGCCGGATGATGGACCCCAACGTGTTCCGCGGAACTTTGTGCCATCAGAAAACAATGTTTCAACGGTGATCGTCCAACTGCGATTACCTGGCGGGGGCGGAACCGGCTCGAAAAAAATGGCGATGCTATCGAATTCCGTCCTGCGCTTAACGATCCGCGTCGAACCCAGCCAGCCCTCCCATCGCTCCGGCAATATTCGTCGCGACGCCTGCTTCCAAACTGGCTCAGTGGAAAAGACGTGGTTCGTGCCAAAGCTCACTTTGAGCACGCGTGTCGTTCTGCCGTCCGCAAAACGGACCGTGGGCAATGGCGTCCGGAAGTTCCAAAGCGTTGCCCAACCTGCCAAAGCGAGCGCACCGCCTCCCACAGTTATACACGCCCATCGTTTGCGCATTGAGGGTTCGACGACCCAGGCTTGGGGATTGTTCGCATCCTTGGCATTGACCGCAGGCGACCCATGGCCCATGCTCGCCTCAGCATCAGAATAACAATTAACTTATATTTTTCTTATGCCAGCGATGCACGAGATTGATTACAAGATTTTCGGCGATGACATGCAGTTCGTTGAGGTGGAACTGGATCCCCAGGAAGCCGCCCTCGCCGAGGCCGGCGGCATGATGTACATGGAGGACGGCATCGAAATGGAAACGATCTTTGGCGACGGTACTGCCCAAAACTCGGGGTTTCTAGGGGCCCTCATGGGCGCAGGGAAACGATTGCTCACGGGCGAATCGCTGTTCATGACCGTTTTTCAAAACCGCGGCGCGGGCAAGAAGAAGGTCGCTTTCGGTGCGCCTTATCCCGGCAAGATCATCCCGGTGCACCTTGCCGAAATCGGCGGGGAAATCATTTGCCAGAAGGATGCCTTTCTGTGCGCGGCAAAAGGCGTAAGTGTTGGGATCGCCTTCAACCGCAAGATCGGGACGGGCCTGTTCGGCGGTGAAGGTTTCATTATGGAGCGCCTGCAAGGCGATGGCTGGGCTTTCATGCATGCCGGGGGAACCATCACCCAACGCGACCTCGCCATGGGCGAAGTCCTGCGGGTGGATACCGGCTGTATCGTGGCGTTTGTGCCAACGGTGAATTTCGACATCCAATTCGTCGGGAAGATCAAAACGGCCATTTTCGGCGGCGAAGGCCTGTTTTTCGCCACTTTGCGGGGTCCCGGCCGCGTTTGGCTGCAATCTCTGCCTCTTAGCCGGTTGGCGGACCGGATTGTGGCCGCTGCGCCGCGTGCGGGAGGGGCGGGAAAGGAAGAAGGCTCGATTTTGGGCGGTTTGGGCCGACTGCTGGACGGTGATTGACGTTTGGAGTTCCGCCTTCAGGCGGTTCCGCGGGCTGAATCTCCCCATTTGCTAATACTCGCTTCACCATCACAATAGTGTTGATGGATGATTGACCGGCGGGATCAGCAAGACAAGTCGAAGCCACGCCACAACCCCTTGCAGTGGCGCAGCTTCCCGTATTGGTATTTGCTGCTGATGTTGATTCTGCTTTGGGCGTGGCAGGGTGCCATGCAATTTACGGTCAAGGAGGTCCCTTACAGCGAATTCAAAAACTACCTGCGGCACGATGAAGTCATCGAAGCCCAGGTCCACGAAACCTCAGTCCAGGGCAAAATCAAACCGAAGAGTGGCGCTAAGGATTTTCTCTTTCGCACCGTCCGCATTGAAGACCCAAAACTCACCGAGGAACTCGAGGCGCACAACGTAAAGTTTACCGGTGTTCGGCCCAGCCTCCTATCCCAGGTCCTCTTATCGTGGATCATGCCTATTGCCGTGATGTTACTCTTGTGGATGTTTCTCAGCCGCCGCATCGGACGCGCGGGGGAATCCATCCTCAGCTTTGGAAAAAGTCGCGCACGACTCGTGGTGGATACTGCGATCAAGGTCACCTTCAATGACGTCGCTGGCTGCGATGAGGCTAAATACGAATTGCAGGAGGTCGTCGACTTCCTAAAAAATCCGGAACGCTACAAGGCCCTGGGTGCGAAAATACCCAAAGGCGTGCTGCTGGTCGGCCCCCCGGGGACGGGCAAGACGTTGCTTGCGCGCGCGGTGGCCGGCGAAGCGCATGTCCCATTTTTCTCAATCAGCGGCAGTGATTTCGTGGAGATGTTCGTCGGCGTCGGCGCTTCGCGGGTGCGCGATCTGTTCCAGCAAGCGAAAGCCAAAGCGCCCTGCATCATTTTCATCGATGAACTCGACGCTATTGGGCGGCAGCGGGGCGTTCACATCGGAGCGGTCAATGACGAGCGCGAGCAGACGCTCAATCAATTGCTCGTTGAAATGGATGGCTTTGAAGCGAACGCCGGGGTGATCCTGCTCGCCGCCACCAACCGCCCCGACGTGCTTGATCGCGCTTTGCTGCGACCTGGTCGATTCGATCGTCAGGTAGTCGTGGATGCGCCTGACCTGGACGGCCGCGAGGCCATCCTTCGCGTGCATATCCGCGGCAAGCCGGTGAGCGGGGAAGTGGACTTGCGCAAGATTGCTCAATCCACGCCAGGTTTTTCCGGGGCCGATCTCGCAAACGCGATCAATGAAGCAGCGCTGCTTGCCGCCCGTCGCGGCATCAAGGAAATCGAACAGGACGACTTGGAGGAAGCTGTCGAGAAAGTGGTCGCCGGCCCTGAGCGCAAGAGCCGCCGGCTTACGGAAGATCTCAAACGACGCGTCGCGTATCACGAAGTCGGCCATGCGGTGGTCGCGGCTTACAGCAAATTCGCCGATCCCGTCCACAAAATTAGCATTATCCCGCGCGGACGCGCGGCCCTCGGTTACACGATGCAATTACCGACCGAAGACCAGTTTTTGATGACCCGGTCGGAACTGATGGACCGGATTCGCGGACTGCTCGGTGGCCGCGCCGCGGAAGAACTCGTGTTCAAAGATGTGAGCACCGGCGCTGAAAACGATCTCGAACGCGCTACCGCTCTTGCACGGCAGATGGTGTGCCTTTTTGGAATGAGCGACGCCGTTGGCCTCGCGCGCGTCGCCCAAAAGCAAGGACCATTCTATTTGGCCACGCAGGACGGCTCCTTCCAGCGGGATTGCAGCGAAAAAACTGCCCAACAGATCGACGACGAAGTCAAAGCGATCCTCGACCAGACCTACGCTGACGCTAAAGACATTCTCACCATGCATCGCGATCAACTCGATCACGTCTCCGACGAACTCATCAAGCAAGAGACCCTTGACGCCGAATCCTTCCGCGAACTCATTGGCCTCGCCAAGGCCCCCGAGCCTCGCGCCGTGCAGGCCCGCGCTTGATCAAGTTACGTCAACGGACTACAAACGTTTGTGCCGCGTCGAGCGACGGTAGAAAGCACAGCGTTCACGGTCCTGCTATTGGGCTTCTTCGGGGTATTCCTGTTTTATCCCGTGTCGCTGCTGTTGAAGGGCGCGTTTATTGCGGAGGGGAAATTCGGCTTTCAATATTTTTCGATCTTATTTTCCAGTCCACTTCAACGAGAATCATTGCGCAATAGTTTTCTGATCGCGGCGCTAACGACATTGTTCACCACGCTTTTGAGCCTTCCGATGGCGCATTGGGTGACGGCGGTTAACTTTCGCGGCAAAGGGCTGCTACAAGCCCTGCTGCTGGTTCCCATGATCATGCCGCCGTTCGTTGGAGCGATTGGCTTGCGACAACTGCTTGCGCGTTTCGGCACGGTGAACCTTCTGCTTTCGGACCTCGGGATCGTTCGTCCCGATCACCCAATCGATTGGCTAGGCCAGGGCGGCTTCTGGGGCATCGTCATTCTGCAGGTCATGAATCTTTATCCGATCATGTTCCTTAACGTCTCCGCTGCCATGGCCAACGTGGACCCCAACCTTCGCGAAGCGGCTCAGAATCTCGGCGCAGGGAGTGCGCGATTATTTCGTTCAATTACCCTGCCATTGATTCTACCAGGTTACTTCGCCGGGGTTATCATCGTTTTCATCTGGGCCTTCACCGATCTGGGCACACCGTTGATCTTCGGGTACTCGCGCGTCATACCCGTGCAAATCTTCGACTCGCTTACCGAGATAAACACCAATCCGCTCGGCTACACTCTGGTTGTGTTCGTTCTATTGCTTACCGTCGCGCTTTTTCTGATCAGCAAACAAGTGCTCGCGCGCAAACGTTACGAGATGCTGGCGCGCGGCCATACTGCAGGGGAACTCAATGCCGGCCCCGGCCGAACTATCTTCATTTGGGCCGCCCTGGGCACTGTAATCCTCATCTCGCTGCTTCCGCATGCCGCGGTGATCATCCACTCGTTCGCCGAACGTTGGTTCATGAGCGCTCTGCCATCCGCCTGGACTACCGAAACCTATGCCGAAATTCTGCGCGATCCATTGGCGCGCGCGAGCGTTCGGAACAGTTTGTTCTATTCAGGTCTGAGCGCGCTGTTAGACCTGCTGCTGGGCGTGATCATCGCGTGGTTACTTACGCGCCGCCGCGTGCCGTTTAGCGGCTTGCTGGACGCTCTCGCGATGCTGCCCCTTGCGCTGCCCGGCATTGTCCTGGCGTTCGGTTACGTCGCGGCATTCGACTTGAAAGTGCCGTGGCTAAACCCGCGCGACAATCCAACGTTACTCTTGATCATCAGCTACTCCGTTCGGCGGCTGCCTTACATCGTTCGCTCTGCGTACGCGGGTTTCCAGCAAACCAGCGTCACACTGGAAGAGGCGTCCGCCAACCTCGGCGCCTCCCCATTTCGCACCCTGCGGAAAATCACGCTGCCTCTGGTGACCGCCAATCTGATTGCGGGAACGATCCTCACTTTTTCATTTGCCATGATCGAAGTAAGCGATGGTCTGATCCTGGCGATGAAGGAACAATTCTATCCGATCACGAAGATGATTTATCAATTGATGGGGCGCATAGATCCATCCTCGGCGAGCGTCGCTTGCGCCCTGGGCGTGATCGGCATGGGCGTGCTGACGGTAAGTCTGTTGGCGGCAGGAAGGCTGTTGGGCCGCAAGATGGGCCAACTCTTTCGAGCTTGAGCATTATGGCGCAACGATCCCCTTGGCGATGGCGTGTCGCGTCAACCCTGCAACGTCATGAATTCCGAGCTTGTTCATCACCTGTTGGCGATGTTTCTCCACTGTTTTGATGCTGATGCCCAGTTGAGCGGCGATCTGTTTGTTCGCCATGCCGTCGGCGATCATGCGGAGCACTTCCGCCTCGCGCGCGGTCAACCGGCCTGTCTTCTTTGGCGCGGGATTGCCGCGGGTAAATGCATCGCGGCATTGCTCCAGGAAACGACGCGAGATGGACGGGCTGAAGAAAGCGTTGCCTTTGTGTGTCTCGCGGATTGCCTTGATGAGATCGTTCGCGGCGGTCTGTTTTACCAGATATCCGCAAGCACCTTGTTCGGTAAGCTGGCGCACGTACTCCTCGTCGCTGTAGGATGACAATACGAGCACGCGTGTTTCCGGAAGGTCCCGCATAATCCGACGCGTAACTTCCAAACCATTCAGATGCGGCATGGCTACGTCCAACACCACCACGTCCGGGCGCAGCTTGCGCGCCATTTGCACGGTTTGAAGTCCATTATCGGCTTCACCGACGACCGTCATGTCCGCTTCGCCATCGAGCAGCATGCGCAATCCCTGCCGCACAACTGTGTGATCGTCGGCCAATAAAACGTTGATCTTTTTCATGGCAAATCTTTCTTCTGTGGTGGCTCGGCCGGGATGCGTCGCCCTCCCGGCGCCTCACGCGGCAGAGGCAGATCCACGCGGATCGTTGTTCCCTTGCCTTGGCTCGAATCGATATGGAACGTGCCGTTCACCAGCCGCACCCGTTCCTGCATTCCTAAAACGCCCAGGCGCTTCTGCGAGTTCTCATTCTGCACCGATGAGAATGCTTTCCCGTTATCGCTGATCTCAAGCCGCACAGCCACGCGTGTCTGGCGAATCGTCACGGTCACATGCGTCGCCTCTGCGTGCCGCACCACATTGGTCAGCGCTTCCTGCGTCACGCGATATACGACCATCTTCTCGTCGTCTCCCAGATGATCAACGACGGGATCAGTTTCAAACGTGACGACCAACTTCGTGCGCTCTGTGAAACTTTGAATATGCGAACGAAGCGCCGCCGCGAGCCCAAGGTCGTCCAACATGGCAGGACGCAATTCGCGCGCAAACTGGTGGACTGCCGCCATGGTTTGTTCCACCAGCTTTTGTGCTTCGGCTATTTGCTCGGCCGCGGCTTGTGGCGTTTTCCGCGCCATTGCCAAATGCACGTTCACCGCCGTCAACGCCTGCCCTACTTCGTCGTGCAACTCACGGCTGATTCGCTTGCGTTCCTCCTCCTGCACACAGAGCACACGATTGGAAAGATGGCGCAAGTTCTCCTGCATTACACGCGCATCGTTGAACAATACCCGATAATGTTCTTTGCTCTGCCGCAGCGCTTCCTCCGTGCGTTTGCGCTCTTCGATCTCGCGATTCAATTCGAAATTGATTGCCGCCAATTCATTGTTTCGTTTCGCGAGCGTCGCGTTGAGTTCGGACAGCCGCGCGTTGGTCTCGCGAAAACCACGATGCGTCGCTTCGAACGGCGAAATCGCTTCCATGAAGAAGGCTTCCGCCGTCATTACCTTTTCCGGATGTTCTGGCGTCAAGCGGTGCGCCGCGGAAGCGTGGATACGGAAAAGATTCAGAATGCCGATGCCTTCGGCCACCGCCTGCCGGCCGAGTTCGTAGGCGAGTTGCAGAAACACTTCTTCCGGATGCAACAGATAATTCTGCAAGCCCATGAGGTAACGTTTCGAAAAGCGCGCAAGGGGATCACCGCGATTACCCTGCCCCTTCGGCTGCACAATGCCGCCTGCACCGCGAGACTCTAGAGCGGCCGCCCGCGCTGATCGGCTGCGGCCTTTGGCCTGCCCGATCGACTGCTCCCCAGATGCCATGTCACGCGAGCCACTTGGTCATGGTCACCACCGTGCCTTTACCGGGCGCGGATTGGATATTGAACTCATCCATCAGCCAGCGGGCGCCCGGCAAACCCACGCCGAGCCCGTTTCCGCTCGAATACCCGTATTGCATCGCCAGCGAAACGTCCGGGATGCCCGGGCCATGATCGCGCGCCGTGATCTGCAATCCTCGCCCCTGCGGCAGGCTTTGGAAGGCGATTTCGCCTTCACGCGCATAATCGAGAATATTTCGCGCAATCTCGGAAATGGCCGAGGCGATGCGGGTCACGTCGCTGCCGCTGAAACCCATTTCCGTGGCCAACTCGCGCGCCAATTGGCGCGCCTGCACGATGTCCGGGCTGGAACGGACGATGAGCCGCGCGCCTTTCTTCTCTGCCGGGAGCGGAGTCGGCTCCGAACGGCACGCAATCCCGCGGCGCCGTGCACGGGAAGTTTTCCTTGTTCTATGTTGAATCGCGACCATACGTGGCTTTACCCACTTTGCTATGGCGCAGCCGTCTCCTACATGGGGTGAACTCCCACTGATTCTTTTGAACGCACGAAACGACTCTGCTGGATTGTGAATTTGCTGATTCTTACTTTGGCGGCTGCTGGTTTGCTCACCGACGATCAACCCCTGGAACTGCCGCGCGTGGGTGACCACCAACTGCGGATCATTTCACCCGATACGCTCGAGTTGACGCTGATAACGACGAAAGAGCCGGACCCCGCGCCGATAACAACGTGGAACTTCGCGGCTAAAATTCCAGCAGCGTCGGAATTTCAGGTTTCGGTCGGCGGCAAGCAAGTGCCGGTGAAGTCGGTTGGTTTCAAGCGGCGCGTGCTTTATGCGCCCCTGCGGGAACGCGATTTGCGTATCGGGAACTATTTGTACCTGGTGCTCGGGGAACGCATGCGGGATGGGCAGGCAGTCGACGTGAAGAGCAAACATTGGTCGGCGGCAATGGACTTCAAGGCCGCGTGCGATCCGCTTCGTTTTGGGCCCGCAATTCATGTGAATCAGGCCGGGTATATTCCGAGTGAGAGCAAGAAAGCGATGGTGGGTTATTATCTGGGCAGCCTGCGCGAATTGAAAGTTGCCAGTGACTTCAAGCTGGTCGATGCCACGAATGGCAAAGAGGTGTTCAGCGGCAGGTTGACGCCCCGGCCGGACAAGGGCTTCACATTTCCGTGCTATCAACAAGTACTGGAGGCGGATTTTACCACGTTCAAAATGCCCGGTGAATATCGCCTGCAAGTACCCGGTCTTGGCGCGTCGTGGCCATTTTGGATTCAGGACGGCGTGGCGGCAGCGCTGGCCCGGGCACATGCACTGGGTTTGTACCATCAGCGCTGCGGCGCGGCGAACGCGATGCCATTCACCCGGTTTACGCATGGGCCGTGTCACACCGCGGCTGCGGAGGTACCGGATAGTCTGGACTCCCCGGCCCAAAAATGGATCGCGCAATCGACGGCCGATTACACAAACACGCCGCGGCATACCGCACCACAACTCAAGGACACGCGCTCGTCTCTGTACCCCTTCGTCCGCAAAGGCAAAATCGATGTCTCCGGCGGCCACCACGACGCCGGAGACTACAGCAAATACACCATCAACTCCGCGGGGTTGATTCATTACCTGATGATCGCAGCGGATACATTCGATGGCGCGGGCGAACTGGATAATCTGGGGCTGCCGGAGAGCGGCGACCGGATCGGCGATATCCTGCAGATCGCGAAATGGGAAGCCGACTTCCTCGCTAAGATGCAGGACGACGATGGCGGCTTTTACTTCCTGGTTTACCCAAAGGAGCGGCGGTACGAGAACAACGTGACGCCGGACAAAGGCGATCCGCAAATCGTGTGGCCCAAAAACACGGCGGCAACGGCGGCGGCCGTTGCGGCCCTTGCCGAATGCGCGTCGTCCCCCTTGCTCAAAAAGCACTTTCCGAAAGAAGCCGGAATCTATTCTCAAAAAGCGAAAAAAGGATGGGCATTTCTCGACAAGGCAATTGCCAAATATGGGAAGGACGGCGCCTATCAAAAGCTTACACATTATGGAAACGAGTTTTTGCATGATGACGAATTAGCGTGGGCCGCGTGCGAAATGTTCCTGGCCACGGGCGATCAGGTGATTCACAAGCGGCTCACGGACTGGTTCAATCCGAATGATCCGAACACGCGCCGCTGGGGCTGGCAGCGGCTGTGCGGCAGCTACGGGTGCGCGATCCGCAGTTATGCCCTGGCGCCGAAGTCCGGCCGGATCAAAGCCGATCAATTGGATGTCGGGTTCCTGAAGCGAGCGGAGAACGAACTCGTGGCGGCGGCGGAAGATCATTGGCGGCGGGCACAGGAAAGCGCCTACGGCACCAGCTTCCCGACCGAGACCAAACGCGTCCGCGCCGCTGGGTGGTATTTCTCGAGCGAAGCGGCGTTTGATCTTGCGGCGGCGTGCCAACTGGATTTCCCGACCGGGAGCGATCCGCGCGCCAAATTCCGGGAAGCGCTGTTGAGCAACATCAATTACGAGCTTGGTTGCAATCCCGTGAACGTCAGTTACACGACTGGCCTGGGTTGGAAATGGCAGCGCGAGATCGTGCATCAATACGCATTGAACGATCGCCGCACGTTGCCACCTTCCGGCATTCCGATTGGTAATATGCAATCCGGGTTCATGTGGCTCGACCTTTATAAGAAAGAGCTCGGCGCCCTCAGCTTTCCGTCCGATGGCGAACAGGCGAATCCATACCCCTTTTACGATCGTTGGGGTGACAGCTACAATCTTAGCCAGGAATTTGTGGTGCTGAATCCAGCGCGGGACCTCGGCGCGGCGGCATGGCTGATGGCGCAAACGTCCATGAAGAGCCAGCCATGGAAGCCAGCCACCCCTGCGGTCGTGCAAGTCGGCAACCCAAAGGCCACGGTGTCCGCTCCTGGGATTGACCTTGGCCATTCACGCATCATCTGGGAAGCCGAAGGCATGGAACCGCACATCGGCCCGGCGCTGGAACTGAAAGGCACTCCAGCCTGGATCGAAGTGGAAATCGTCCCACCCGACGGCCGCCGCATGTTCGGCGTGCGCGGACCGGCTGAATAAGGCTTAAATTTAAGTTTAAACGCGTATCCGCCATCGTGGCTGTCAACAATATCTGGGCGCGCCAACCACGAAAGCCGCGGCGCGTAAGCTGCTCGGATTTTGGGAGGCGTTCAGCGTCTGATTGTGAGCATCAACTGGTTCAGTATTTTAGTGCTGACCGTGTCCAGTTTTGGGGCACTTAGAGAGAGCATTTCTAGGGAAGTAGTCCCTCCAACAATCCAGTGGTCGAAAACGTTTGCGGGAAACGGTGAGGATCGTGTCGCGGCCTTGGAGCAAATGCCGGATGGCGGTTTTGTGCTCGGCTGCGCATCGTCTTCCGGCATCGCGGGTGACAAGACGGCTACTAATTACGGAGGTATGGATTTTTGGGTGCTGCGGCTTGACGATTCGGCCAGGAAAATATGGGAAACAAGCCTGGGAGGGACAGGCGGTGATGAGTTGCGGGGCGCCAAGGCAACGTCGAATGGAGGAGTGA
>DATENK010000314.1:0-2949 GCA_035275085.1 Verrucomicrobiia bacterium
CTCCAGGTTCGGGAGGAGCACACGCGGCGCGGGAGCATAAGGCTGATTGCGTTTCTCAGTGCGAGTGCGCTCATCACCAAGCTCAATTTTTTCCCGCTGGCATTTGTTCCATTGGCCCTGTGTGCGAAATGGAAGCAACGCGGAACTTTTCTATTATGGATGGGCGTGTTCACATGTATATGGCTGCTTCCATTAGGCCCTCACAAAATGCGCTTTTTTGCCTGGGTCAATGGGCTCGCTTTCCAACAGGGACGATATGGTTATGGTAAGACTGGAATCCTTCCCCCTTACTATCTTTGGACACTGGGACGGTTGATTACCGAGAATCCCTGGCTGTCTCTCTCCATTGGATTAAGTTGGGCGACGATAGTTTATGGCTGCATCCGATGGCGACGAGAACCGCGCAGCACGCGTCGGGTCCTGGTCCTGCTCGGAGCCCTGGCTTTGGGACAAACCCTGCAAGTTGCTATGGTGGCCAAGTACGGCGCTGGGCGGTACCTTTTGCCCGCGTTAATGTTTTGCCCGCTGAATTTGTTACTTCTGATCGAATTCTGGCGTGTGCGACTGCCTACCGCGCGTTGGTTTCTTTGGGCTGTGAGCGCCGTAGTGGTCATGGTCGCGGGTGAGAAGGCGCGCCGGGAGTGCGTGAGATTATCTGAAAGGAGCGCGGTTGAGATGCAAATCGCTAGCGCCTTACAGAACGATTTTAAAGACGAGGCAACAGTCTACTGCTACGGTTCTTCCTCGATTTATCATGCATTATGGTTCGGGAATTACTGGGCCGGCGAACATTACACGAAAGAATTGACCGTAATCTTTGGATCGAATCCTCCCCGCTACGTGGTTCACTCAACCCCGGGCGGCTCAGGTGAAATTCTCCGGGGGAGTGAACGAAAATCGTTTCGTGACTTCGAGAGGCATTCTTCATTCCTGCTCGGTGGTTGGCAGGGTCCCACGCGCAGTGTGCTCAATCGGTTGCCGGCGACCGCGAAAGCCGAGAAAGTGTTCCTCGGGACTAATGAGGTTCTATACCGCGTGACATTCGAGTGACAAGCTTGCCAACCGACCACATCCCCCCTACCTTTCGCGGCGTTTAATTTATGGAAAAAGTCGTTATCATGGGCACGGGTTGCGCGGGGCTGACAGCCGCACTGTACACCGCGCGGGCGAACCTTACGCCGCTGGTGCTCACGGGCACGATGCCGGGCGGTTTGCTGACGACCACGAGCATCGTGGAGAATTATCCTGGGTTTCCGGAGGGGGTGGACGGTTACAAGCTCATGACGGACATGCAGAAGCAGGCGGAGCGCTTCGGCGCGCGGGTGAAGTTTGCGAAAGTCGAGTCCATTGATTTTTCGAAGACGCCGTTTTCGATCACGCTGGATGACGGAGCGATCCAAACGCAAACGTTCATCATTGCGAGCGGCGCCAGCCACCGGCATCTCGACGTTCCAGGCGAGGAATTGCTCGAGACCAAAGGCGTGACCTATTGCGCCACGTGCGATGGCGCGCTGCCGATTTTCCGCGATAAGCCGTTGGTGGTGGTTGGGGGCGGAGATTCCGCCTGTGAGGAAGCGATGTATCTCACGCGGTTTGGATCGAAAGTTTTTCTGGTGCATCGACGCGATACCTTGCGGGCATCGAAAATCATGGCGGCGCGCACGCTAACGCATCCAAAGATCGAACCAATCTGGGACACGGTCGTCACCGAAGTCTACGACGTGAAACAGGACAAAGTGACCGGCGTGAGGCTGCAGAACGTAAAGACCGGCAAGGAACGGGTTCTGGATTGCGCGGGGGTTTTTATCGCGATCGGACACGTCCCCAATACGCAACTTTTTAAGGGCATCATCGACATGGACGACCACGGCTATATTCGTCCGGTCCGAGGTGCTCAGACGAATGTCCCGGGAGTGTTTGTTGGGGGCGATTGCGCGGACAGTGTGTATCGTCAGGCAGTGACGGCGGCAGGTATGGGCTGCGCGGCGGCGATCGATGCGGAACGTTACTTGTCGGCGCTGAATCAGTGAGAATGAACGCCGTTGGCGCGGATGAGAACTGCCTTCTCGTATTACCTGGCGGCTGAGCAGGCCCAATTTACGTTTTGTTTTCCGGCCTAAAGCGTGTAAGAAGTTCAGATGCAGAGCCGGACAGCGGAAGTCAAGCGCGCGACGAAAGAGACACAGATCGAGCTGCGTCTGACGATCGATGGGCGCGGTGAAGCCGATGTTCAGACGGGCCTTGGTTTCTTCAATCACATGCTTACGCTGTTCGCGAAACATGCGGTGATGGATTTGAAGCTGCAGTGCAAGGGCGATTTGGAGGTGGATGCGCATCATACGGTAGAAGACTGCGGAATTGCGCTCGGACAAGCGTTTCTGGATGCTTTAGGCGACAAGAAGGGAATTCGCCGTTACGGGATGAGCCTGATGCCGATGGACGAATGTTTGGCGCGGTGCGTGGTAGATTTTAGCGGCCGACCGTATTTGGTTTGGCGCGGAATGGACGAGCTTGCGTTCAAGCAGTTGCCTATTGCGGGAAAACCGCAGGATATGGCGATGGCGTTTCGGTTTGGGCTGGCGCGCGAGTTTTTCCAGGGTTTCACGAATGAAGCCAGGTGCAACCTACATTTGGAGTTGTTTTATGGGCAGGAACCGCACCATGTGGTGGAAGCGATTTTCAAGGCCTTTGCCCGTGCGGTGGACGCTGCGTGCCAACGTGACCCACGGATTGCGGGCCAGTTGCCGAGCACCAAAGGGCTCTTGTAAGCTTGAATAAGAGGGGCGACCATTAGCGTCCAATAGATGGCGACAAAGCAAGAGCACGCGGCGTTGAGCGATGAGAAGCTGGTGCGTCTTGCCCAAAGAGGCGACATGCTCGCCTTTGAGGAGTTGGTGGCACGGCATCGCGATAAAATATACGCCCGTGCTTTCAGCATGGTTCGCAATG
>DATENK010000315.1:0-3051 GCA_035275085.1 Verrucomicrobiia bacterium
CGGACTATTGCCAAACTTTACAAGCGAACTGACGTAAGCCGCCAGGGCGTCGAGGTCACTGCTGAGGCCGGTTTTGGAATCGCCGAGGGGTTGGGAGCGGGTGCCGGCGTGGAAGTCGGTGTCGGTCATTAGTCCGGTACCGAGTGCAAAGTTGCGGATTTGGCCTTCGAAATCCTGGACTTCGTCGAAGTTGCCCGTCCAATGGAGCGGGCCGTGCGCGACGCCTCCGCGACCACGAAGAGTGATGGTGTTGCGGAGCCCTTCACCGAATTGCGTGAAGTCCCACACGCGCCCATCCTGACCGCCATCGTTATGACACGCCGCGCAACTGATGTATTGCTGGAAAGCGACACGTGTATCGCGTGTGTCGTAGAAGAACTGCTTTCCGCGCAGGACGTTGGCGGAAAGTTTCTCAGTTGTGACGCAATTCAGCACGATGGGCGCGGGCGGGGCAGTGTCGGCGCCATTCGCGAGCGCGTTGAGGTCGTGAATCGTGATGGTGCGATCCATGAAATTCTGTACGTAGAGTGTGCGGCCATCGGCCGAAAGGACGACACCTTGCGGCGCGCGGCCGGCGTCGAAACGCAGAATTTCCTGTTTCGCCCACGCATCCGCCACAGCGATCTCGCGGCTGCCTTCCAGGGCCGTGAAGAGAAAGACACCATTCGGGCTGAATGCGGCGGCGCTCGGGATTCCCGCATTGTCGAAATCAATGCGACCCGACAAATCCTCCGCGCGGCTGGATATCACGATGCGCGAAGCGATGGCGCGCATCGCCATATCGTGAGTCAGGACCCCCCCGCTGCGGAGCGTGCCACGCTTGATGTTGTCCTGCTTGGACGGAACCCAGGCGGTGGTCGCATCGGGCGAAATGGCTGCCGCGCCGAGATAATTTGGAATGCCGCGTCCGGAGTTGGAGGTGTCCGGTGCTTCGCTGTGTTGGAGGACGATGGTCGCATCGATTGCGAAAGTGGAAGCGTTAATCACCAGGACTTCGGCGCCGTGTGTGGCATCAGTCTGGACATTTGCCGTGCTTTCACCGGGCAATGGGGGCGTCACAAAACGCGTCGCGAAGATTTGAGCGCCGTCCGCGGTCACGGAAAGATGCCGCACGTGGAGACCAACATCAAGCGAAGCAACGGTCGCGGCGGTGCTCGCATTGAGTTTCAAAATCTTACCGCCTTCCTCCAAAGCCATGTAGGCGTTTTGGCCTGTTGGATCGAACACAATGCCAAACGGGCGAGAGCCACGCGGCAGCGTCACGGTTTGCGCGATGCTGAAGTCGGGGCGCACGATAGTGATCGTAGCGGATTCGGTGTTGGCAACCCAGACACGACCGTCAGCCGCGACGGCGAGCGTCCGAGGAGCGCGGCCGACATTCACTTCGGCGAGCTTAGCTCGCGTCCCGACATCGAATACGGTGACGCTGTCATTATCGGGATTCACAACCCAAAGACGTGAGCCGGTGAGTGCGATGCTCGATGAAGCGGTAGGTTTCGCTGCGGTCAATGGAGCATACACGGCCTGGCGGTAGCTGGCTGTGACCTGGCGGCCAGTGTCATCGCGCACGGTCACAACGACCAGATAACGGCCAGGAGTCGCGAAAAGATGCGAAGTGGACGGCGAACTCGAGAACACGGTATCGGGCGAACCGTCGCCGAAGCTCCAACGATAGCGCGGATTTAGTCCGCCCGATGACTGCGCGGCGAGCAACACCGTGCTGCCGGCAGCTACACCAGCCCCAGCGAGCGGTTGAACGGTCAAAACGTTGTTGATAGTCCAGGCAAAATTGGCGTTCACCGGCAGCGTATTGTTATCGGTAACGGTCACACTCGCGGAATAACTGCCGGGTGCCGTGGGGGTGCCCGAGATCAGGCCAGAGGATGGATTGATCGAAAGCCCCGGCGGCAAACCATTGGCGCTCCAGGTCAGCAGATCGCCGTTGGCGTCCGTGGCCTGCATTTGGAGAGTGGTGGAACTGCCGACGACAGTGATTTGATTTCCTGGATTCGTAATGACCGGTTGAGCAGGCAGGGCAAAGGCGTTCACGGTAAGACTCCAGCTTTCAACGTCGTGATTATTGAACACGCCACCCGTGCCCGCAGTGAAACCAAACCACGCCTGGCTGCCGACCAGCGCAGGCAGATCTATCGTGGCCGTCATCACAGGAGTAGCAGGCCGCTGCGACACAATGCCCTGCGCCGCATAGACGCGCAGTTGGTTCGCAGGCCCTTCATATTCGACCCAGATCGTATGGCTTGAAGCGTCTTCCAAATCCCAGCCCGGCGTGAACGTCGCCAGGTGGGTTGTCGCGCTGCCGCCACTGAGGATGCCCAGATGATTTGCATTCGGATCGCCAGTTCCGGCGTAGTTATCGATCTCGACCGCGACACTGCGCCCAATGCCCTCATATCCGAGCCCGGCACCAAGAGAACCGAGGGAGGATGCGCTATTGCCTTGAATGACGAAAGTCAAACCATCGCCGCCATCCGCAGTGCCGCTGATCCGAAACACGAAGCGCGTATTGATCGACGAGTTTGGGCCGATGCCAATCGGGTTTGATAGAAACGCTGACCCGGCTTGATTTGCGACATTCGGCGTCAACCGCAAGACACCACCCGAAAGCGCCGCATTGCCGTTCAGCGCCACACCGGTCGCACCGGAGAAATTCGCAAAATTTTGGCTGAAAGTCTCCGGCTGAATTGTCCAGGTAAAGTCGGTGAAATCGGTACTGCTCCCGTTGCTCAACGTGACGCGCACATTCGAGGTGCCGAGCGTGTTCGGCGCGCCGGTAATAAGCCCGCTGGAATTGTTGATCGAAAGCCCGGATGGCAGGCCCGTCGCCGACCAACTCAGCACGCTTCCCACCGGACCCGTGCCTTGCATTTGCAGGGATACTGATTGTCCGACATACGACGCTTGATTCCCAGGCGGAAGCACGTCCACAGAAGTCGTCGTGTCCACCTGAATGATTTTCGCCACTGAATGTCTGCCGGCCGCATCAAGGCCAAATAGCATCCAATAGCCGGGAGTCATCACGTTGAGACTCGA
>DATENK010000316.1:0-2696 GCA_035275085.1 Verrucomicrobiia bacterium
ATGGAAGCGCGGGCCAAGCTGATCGATCTGGCGGCGTTTATGGATCGGGTCGAGCGCGGGACGGGACAGGAGGATTTTCGGATGGCGGCGTTCCGGACTGCACTGGGCGAATTGACGAAGACGGAAGCGCAGAAAGCGAGAAATGTTCTTCTGTCCCTGAGCGATCCGACGACGGAACCGATCCCAGCGGCGACGACGAAAGCGGCATGTGGCGCCTGGCCAGGCAAATCCACCTAACCATGTAACTTTTCTTCATGCGTTACATCGAACCCCACGGGCATATGGTCAGCCGCACGACGGATGATTACGTCGATATGGCGACGGCTGGTTGCCAGGCGGTGTGCGAGCCCGCGTTTTGGGCGGGGTTCGACCGCAGTTCGCCGCAAGGATTTTACGATTATTTCTGTCAACTCACGGAGCACGAACCGAAGCGGGCGGCGAAGTTTGGTCTGGCCCACTTCACCTGGCTCTGCATCAACCCGAAGGAATCCGAAGACGTTCGGCTGGCGGAAGATGTGATCGCGATTATTCCGAAATTCCTCGATCGGCCAAACGTTCTCGGCATTGGTGAGATCGGCTTGAATAAGAACAGCCGCAACGAACTGAAGGTACTCGAATTGCACGTGGACCTCGCGGCGCGGACCGGCCAGATGATCCTGGTGCATACACCGCATCTTGAGGACAAACTCAAGGGCACACGCCTGATCGTTGATGTGCTCAAGAGTGACCGGCGCATTCGCCCCGACCGTGTGATTATTGATCACGTTGAGGAACACACAATCGAAGTCGCGCTGGACGCCGGTTTTTGGGCGGGCATGACTTTGTATCCGGAATCGAAGTGCACAGCCGCGCGGGCGGTCGACATGATCGAGATGTATGGCGGCGAGCGGCTCTGGATGAATAGCGCATGCGATTGGGGCGTGAGCGTTCCACTGGCGGTGCCGTATGCGGCGCTGGAGATGAAACGGCGCGGGCACGCGCCAGAGGTCGTCGACCGCATGGTTTACCAGAACCCCGTGCGCTTTCTGAGCCAAAGCCCGAAGTTCAAGCTGCCCAAGGCATGAAGCTTTCCCACGGCCTGCACCTGGCCTATTGCACGAACATTCATCGTGGGCAGACGTGGGCGGAAACGTGGGATGCCCTGAAGCGATATACGCTGGCCGTGCGCGATCGCGTCTCCCCAAACGGCGAATACGCGATCGGTCTGCGCCTGAGCGACCAGGCTTCACGCGAGCTGTCAGAGTCACAACAGTTGCTTGCATTCCAAAAATGGCTGGAACAGGAGTCTTGTTACGTATTCACAATTAACGGCTTCCCATACGGACAATTCCATGGGACGCGCGTAAAGGAACAGGTATATGCGCCGGATTGGACTACGTCGGAACGCCTGGCGTATACCTGCCGATTATTTGATTTGCTGGAGAAGTTGCTGCCAAAAGGAATCGAGGGCAGCGTTAGCACCGTGCCGTGCTCATACAAAGAGTTCATCCGCTCGCCGGAACAGGAAAAAGCGATGCGCCAGAACCTCTGGAAATGCGTTGAGCATATCGGCGGAAAACCCTTAAACCTGGGCCTTGAACCCGAGCCCCTCTGTTATCTGGAAACCAGCCAGGAAACAGTAGAGTTTATCGAGCGCATGCGGGCTGACCGCCTGAACGACGATCGTCTGGATCGCCACCTTGGCGTAAATTACGACACGTGCCATTTGGCAGTCGAGTTTGAGGAGCCAGCCGATGTTTTGAAGCGTTTCAAGGAACACAGTGTGCGCGTTAGCAAACTTCACCTGAGTTCAGCATTGAAGGTGCAAGCGAACCCGGCCACGCGCTCCGCCTTGCGCGCCTTCGCGGACGATACTTATTTCCATCAGGTCATTGAGCGCGCGCCGGACGGAACGCTTCAGAGGCACAAAGACCTGGATGTTGCGCTTGCGCAGGCTGCGGACAACGAATGGCGGATTCACTTCCATGTCCCCTTGCACAGCCCACCCACCAAGTTATTTAACAATACCACCGATCATTTAATTGGCGTTCTGGATGCACTGCAAGATGATCCAAAGCTCTGTTCGCATTTGGAGATGGAAACTTATACATGGGAAGTGATGCCGTCGCAGATGAAGAACCGGGATGTGGTGGAGCAGTTAGTGGGCGAATACGATTGGACCTTGAAACATCTGGCAGAGCGAGGCTTTACTGCGTGCTGAATGAACAGTGCGATAGGCCGATAAGCCTCATGGGTGAAGGAGTGCACTCGCTGGGACGCGCGCTGCTGGTGCTTGGGCGTGTCTCGAATCTTCCGACTGTCTGGTCGAATTGTCTGGCGGGTTGGGCGCTGGCGGGCGGGGTGCCGTTCACGGGAGAAATTTCGCGCATGATCGACCAACCTCGGCGCTTCGGAGTTCTCTGTCTTGGTGCCAGCCTGCTTTACACCGGTGGCATGTATCTCAACGACGCTTTTGATGTCGAATTCGACCGCCAGCACCGGCGCGAGCGGCCGATTCCCGCAGGCGCCATCGGCGTGCGCACGGTATGGATACTTGGCTTCACATGGCTGATCGCGGGGCTGGGATGCGCGTTTTGGCTCGCGCAGACGAACATGACTACCGCCGTGCTGGCGGTGTTGATCGCGGCTACCATCGTGCTGTACGATGCGGTCCATAAGGCATTTACACTTTCGCCGATCCTGATGGCCGCCTGTCG
>DATENK010000317.1:0-5923 GCA_035275085.1 Verrucomicrobiia bacterium
CGGCGCGGCCGAGGATGTCTCGGACGATGAAATCCGCGAGGCGATCAAACTGCTGGCGGAGACCGAAGGCATTTTCGCCGAGACTGCCGGCGGCGTGACTGTTGGCGTTGCAAAGAAACTGATTGCTTCGGGCAAGATCCCCGCCAAGGATTCGGTCGTGCTTTGTGTGACAGGCAATGGGCTGAAAACTTTGGACGCGGTGAACGGCCACGCCGGCCGGCCGCGCGAGATCAAGCCGAGCTTGCGCGAGTTTGAAAGTATCTTAAGTCCCGGCGAAACCACGGCGGTAGCATAGTTTTATGGCAAAGAAAGTTAGAATCCCAACTCCCCTCCGCAAGCTGACCAACAATGAAGAGCTTGTGGAAGTAAACGCGGCGACGATTGGCGATGCGATCACGGAATTGCAGACGCGCTATCCCGGAATAAAAGATCGCTTGATCGACGAGACCGGCTCGATTCGGCGCTTCGTGAACGTGTATGTGAACGAGGAAGATATTCGCTTCCTCGAAAATCAAAAGACGGCGCTCAAGGAAGGCGATGAGATCAGCATCATTCCTGCAATCGCCGGCGGTTAGCCTATGCCACCAAAATCCGGGAAAACTGCGGAGCGTTCAGCGAGCACAGAAAATCGCCGCTTGTGGTTGATGTATCCCCCCAAGCTGATCAAGAACCCGGTGATCTGGGAACTGGCACAAAAATTTCCGCTCATCACCAACGTTCGCCAGGCCAGCGTCACCGACGAAATCGGCATTGTGTGTCTGGAACTGGATGGCAAACGAGAGGACATCAAGTCCGCCATCACCTGGCTGGAAAAGACCGGCATCAAAGTCGAGCCGGTTGAGATTAACGTGATTGAGTCTTAATCCGTGACTGCGCTCGTGAGAGCGGAGCTGATTCTCACTCGATCTCCTGAAACGAGACTCGGGCCTGGCCAACGTCGAGGACTTTACCTTTATGCGTAAGTACTCCGAGCCCATGCTCCTCGTCCCATTTACAACTGAACGACAAACCTACGGCAGTAACACCGTCCCTTTCTTTCGACGTAACGTGTACTGTCCCAAGTCTGACGAGGTGCCTGAGATCGGCAGGCTGTGAAATTGGTGGCATCAATTCGTTTGTAAACATTTCTGACAACGTTCCCAGGATGCACCCTCGCCACTTGGGATACACTTCGAAAACCGCTTGCAGGACCGCGTCTCGGATGGCTTCCTGATCATCAATAAAGTGTTGAAAGGCACTTTGCTGAGCAGAGGTGGGCCTCATTGTATTCTTTCGAGGAGTTACATCCAATCGGAAATCTCCATCCGATGGTGGCGTATAGCGGGAAGGAGCGAATTCACCAAACAGGTTTTGGTGGCTGGCAAAGCCTTTCCACACATCGAGATGAATACGCCTTCCCAGGAAAACAACGTACCCTCACCATATACGCGTCGGCGCAACACGGGAAACGGCGGAAGAGTGATCAGGTGGCTTTGCAACTCGTTCCATCGCTGCCGTCCGGCAGGCCAAGGCACATTGCCGACAAACTTTAGAGCCGCGTTCGAATGGACGCACAGGTCTTGCCGATAACGCAAATTTAGGAAGCGCAGCATCGCTTTGGCCTTGGTGATGCCACGTAACAAGCACACCCGTTCGGCCTCGTGTATCCAATCCTCGCCAGACCATTGCGACAATAACCGCCCAATACTTACGCTCTGGAGCAATTCGTTATATCGGGCCAGCGTCCGTTTCTCGGGCAAAACAACTGAATCTTCGGGGAGGTCATCGAGATCGAGCCGGAATCCGAAATCGCGCTCGAATGGCTGGCCCAGGTATGTAGTGAACTCGTTCTCCGTCTGAAAGTCCCCAACCCAAACGGCGACACTTTCCGGATGCATTAATTCGTCCTGATACAACATTTACCAAAGGCTCTTAGTCCTTCTTCGTTTGCCATCGAACACCGTCCGGTCTGGGTAGCCCAGATGGCCATGTGTTCGGCAGCGCAACCATGCAGTGTCCTTATTACTGCTCATCAGATTAGTGGAGAGAACTTCGTAGCTGCTATCGCTCGCGTGGTAATCGTCCAACTGCGAACCATTCGTTGAGCGTGCTCTCCCGGGCATTGTAGAATGCGTGACGAATTCAGCTCATGGGACATCGTCATCAAATCAGAGGGCCACCGCTCATTGGGGTCGTTTGCCCACATCCGAGCCGCCGGTGTGATTGCCACCATCGTGTTTCCGCAGACGAAGGATTCACTCCTTCGTCTCAGATAGCTCTTGGCAAACACAATGCACACAAGCACCACGATAATCCCTAACAGCACTACGATCCGGTACATCTTCTTCTGTCGTGTCTGCTGTGGCGTAAGCTCTTGCTCCGTCATACCCGATAAACAAGACGGCGGCGCTCGCGCAGCATCTCTTCCACTTGTTCATTGGTGACATTTGGATGCTGGGCGCGAATTCCAGAGCGGGCCACTTCGCTCGCCAGCTCGTGCAAGCGCAAGGCCAGTTCGATTCGCTGTGCCGGCGACATTTGCCGATAGCGCTCAATCTGCATCTCGAACGCGGCTTCTGGCGTCATTCAGTCCTATGCTACGACATTGCTGCCACTCACTCTACCGATTTGTGCTCCGAGGCGGCGAAACTCTTCCGATGGCGACGCTAATACGCTGAACGTTGTGGCGCGAATTTGATACCTACTTTAGTAATACGGATATTCAGCGAGGAGATTGCAAAGAAAATGCCGTGAGTTCAAAAGGACAGGCAAGACCGGCAAGTAATCATGAATATCAGCGGCTGCGCGTGCGTCGGCCAGCTATGATGCGGATAGCATTGTTATTGTTGAGTTTGCCTTTGATCGCTTTCGGCGGCGAGAGCCGGGACAGCAAAGTGATCAATGACCGGACGGATGTGTTGTCCACAGGGAAATGGATTTATAACGATTTCCCAAAGGGGCTTGCCGAAGCGAAAACGACAGGGAAGCCCCTGCTGGTTGTGCTACGGTGCGTGCCGTGAGTGGCGTGCGCTGGATTTGACGGACAGGTTGTTCGTCACGATACGCGGATTGAGGATTTGCTGAAAAGATTCGTTTGCGTGCGGCTTGTACAAGCGAACGACTTGGACCTCACGTTGTTTCAATTCGATTACGACCTGACATTCGCGGCGTTTTTTATGAATGCCGACCGAACCATTTATGGACGGTTCGGCTCGCGCTCGGACCAGAAAAATGCTGAGAAGGACATTTCGTTGGAGGGTTTTCGGAAAGCGCTGGCGGCGGCGCTGGAATTGCACAAGGCGTATCCAAAGAACAAAGCGATTCTGGCGGGCAAACAACCGTTGCCAACGCCCGTTAAGCGTCCGGAGGAATACGCCAGTCTGGCTGGGAAATACAAACCAACCATTGATTACGAAAGCAAGCCAGCCGCCAGTTGCATGCATTGCCATCAAGTACGCGAGGCTGAGCGAGTAAGTTATCGCAACGATAATAAACCAATCCCCGATCAGACCCTCTACCCGTGGCCAATGCCGGCGATCGTCGGGCTCACATTGGACCCGAAGGAGAAAGCGAAAGTCACAGACGTCGCGCCCGGTTCCGCCGCGGCCCTGGCGCGGTTTCAAGCAGGGGACGAGATTCTGACGCTCGACAGACAACCAATCATCTCGACTGCCGATGTGCAGTGGGTGCTGCATCATTCGGTCGGACCGACGACAGTCGATGCGGTGGTGCGGCGGCAAGGCAAGACGGTGAATCTCAAACTCGCACTTCCGAAGGATTGGCGTGTGAAGACCGACATTGCGTGGCGCGCAACGACGTGGGATTTGCGGCGAATGGCGTTGGGTGGCTTGGTCTTGAAGCATGAACCGGGGACGAACATGGCGCTGCGCGTAGACTACGTGGGTCAATATGGCGATCATGCAACGGGCAAACGGGCCGGCTTTAAAAAAGACGACGTCATCGTTCGGGTGGATAACGAATCGCGCTCGATGACCGAGAGCGAGCTGTTCCGCTTCCTATTGCAGAACAAGTCCAAGGGTGACAAAGTACCTGTCACTGTGTTGCGCAGCGGCGAGGCAGTGGACCTCACGCTGCCGATGCAGTGACATTATGAGATTTGTTGGACTGCTATTGTTCCTGCCGGCAATGCTCCTGGCCAATGATTGGCCGCGGTGGCGGGGGCCGGATGGGAATGGGATTTCGAAGGAGACGGGTTGGAGCACGGCCTGGCCGAATGAGGGACCGAAGCAGCTATGGAAAGCCGCGGTAGGAATTGGCTTTTCGTCAGTGACCGTCGCAGGTGGACGCGTATTCACAATGGGGAATTCGAACGAGACTGACACGGTTTTCTGCTTTGATGAGAATACCGGCAAAGAGCTTTGGAAACATTCCTATCCGTGTCCCCTCGATCCCAAATATTACGAAGGCGGGCCCGGATCATCGCCGACGTGCGAGAACGATCGCGTGTACACATTCAGCAAGCGCGGGCATCTGTTCTGTTTTGACGCCGCGGGCGGAAAAGTGCTGTGGCAGACGAACCTGCTGGATGGATTGGGGGTGAAGAAACCGGAATGGGGCTTTGCCGGATCGCCGGTCGTCGAGGGTAATTTGTTGCTATTGAATGTCGGCGAAGCCGGGACGGCTGTGGACAAAAACAGTGGGCGTGTGGTCTGGACATCGGGCAAGGAAATGGCCGGGTACGCGACACCAGTCCTTTACAACAACGGGAGCGAGCGGCTGGCGCTGATTTTTTCAAGTGGCGCGCTGGTGGGCGTAAGTGCCAAGACCGGCAAAGAGCATTGGCGCTTTCCGTGGGTAGAGCGATGGCACATCAACGCAGCTGATCCGATTCTCGCGGGAAACAAGATATTTATTTCAACTTTTGGGAAAGGCTGCGCACTCTTGGAAATGCGCGGAGGCAATACGCCGAATGTGGTCTGGGAGAACGAGAACATGGGCAACCATTTCAACAGTTGCGTGTTGGTGAATGGCTTTATCTACGGCAATAACGGAAACACGGACAAAGCCGAAAAGGACTTTCGCTGCCTTGCGCTCAGCGATGGCAGTGTGAAGTGGTCGTACTCGGGGCTGGGGCTCGGTTCGGTAACTGTGGCGGACAACCGGCTCATCATTTTGAGTGACCGCGGAGAATTGGTCGTCGCGGAGGTAAGTCCCGAAGCGTTCAAACCGATCGCGCGCGCACAAGTGCTGGGCGGAAAGTGTTGGACCGTTCCTGTGCTGGCGAATGGCAGGATCTATTGCCGCAACGCACAGGGCACGCTCATTTGCCTGGACGTGAGGCGGTCGTGATCGCGCGCTTCATCGCTGTCTCGTTTCTATCCGCGTGCATCGCCGCCGCGGCGCCGAAGAAGGTGGTGTTAATCGCGGGGCCGATTACCGGCCATCCCAAGGACGCACATGAGTACGAGAAAAACGTCACGCTTCTGAAACATCTCCTCGATCAGCAAGCGGGCAAGTTCGTTACCGAAGCGCATTATCGCGGCTGGCCAAAAAATCCGGAAACCTTGAACGACGCCGACACAATTTTTTTTACTTCCGATGGCACGGACCGCAAGGAAACTGACCACCCGCTCTACGTTGCCGACCACGTAAAAATAATTGAGCGCCAAATGAAACGCGGCTGCGGATTGGTGTTCTTTCATTGGTCCACGTTCCACGCAAAGCGTTTCCACGATCAAATCACTGAATGGGTCGGTGGCTATTTCGATTACGAAACCGGACCACCGCCGCGTAATTGGTATTCGGCGATCCAAACATGGCGGGCAGAGGCGCTGCCGCAAGAACATCCCATCACTGCCGGCGTGAAACCATTCCGCCTTGAGGAAGAATTCTATTACCGCATTCGGTTTAGGGAAAACGATCCGCGCCTTACTTCTGTAATCCTGACCCGTCCGCCAAAGGAAACGCAGGACTATCCTGTGGG
>DATENK010000318.1:0-2068 GCA_035275085.1 Verrucomicrobiia bacterium
GCAATCGATGCGCTTCATCAACCAGGGCCTCCATTTCGGCAGGCGTAAATTGCGGTGTATCCACTTCGTCCACGGCCGACAGAACACCGCCGGAAACGGCCGCTTTAATCACATCGGCGCCATTTTTTACTTCGAAGCGAACCGTCCGGCGTATTTCTTCCGGTCCATCCGCGATGCCGTCGCGATAATCGGGTTCGTGCCCGAACAACATATCGCGGAATCCCGACGTATCGTCGAAATGGCCACCTGTTGCGCCGACGCCTTTAGTAGCCACCAGCATGCGCGGTCCGGCGATGACGCCTTTGGCGATCGCATTCCGCAATGAGACATCGACAAAGTCGTAGCTGCCGAAAAACCGGCTTCCCAGATCACGCACGGTAGTGAAACCGGCTTCGAGCGTTGCCAAAGCGCGCGGAATAGAGCAGAGCGCATGCTCGGAGGGATTTTTTTCCATCACCTTTAAACGGACATCGGTGAAAGTGCCGGTGAAGTCGTAGGTCAGATGGGTGTGCGCATCCATGAACCCGGGCGAAAGGGTCGCGTCGCCAAGATCAATTACTTTGGCCTCTTTCGGTATCGTCAGATTACTCCCCACCTCGGCAATTTTGTCTCCCTGGACGATGACCACGCCGTTTTGCAGCAGCGTCTTCGCCTTTCCGTCAAACAACCGCGCAGCTTTCAGCGCAACCACCTGGTCGACCGCCGTTGCATTCGCACACAAGAACAGGAACAGCGCACAAGCCAACCATTCGGCGCGAACGAAAAGACGGGATGTCTTTTTCCTAACGAGATGACCGGCTGGCATTCGCATCGTGACGATTTAGAGTTTACGACCCGCGCTGGCAAGAAGAACCGTCTTGCCTTTGAGCCGGCCGCTTCGTTTCATTGAATCCGGTGAGCACTTCACGGGCCGCGGCTTTAGGTCTGGCACAACATCTTTTCCTGGTGGCATTACTGTTAGGGCAAACGCCGCCTCCGGCTGCGTCCCCCAGCCCCAAAGAAACACCACCCAAGGAAGCTGGTTACGATCTTCGTTGGGGAATAAAAATCCCGATGCGCGACAAGGTCGAGCTTAATGCAACTCTTTATCTTCCAAAATCAACGGATGGAGTGCCGTCTCGCGCACCAGTTATATTTACACTGACGCCTTATATTTCTGATTCATACCACGCTCGCGCTTCTTATTTTGCGTCCCATGGCTACCCGTTCGCTCTAGTGGACGTGCGCGGACGCGGGAATTCGGGAGGAAACTTTGAGCCCTTCGCCCAAGAGCCGCGGGACGGATACGACGTTGTCGAGTGGCTGGCTAAACAATCTTTCTGCGACGGCAAAGTGGCGATGTGGGGCGGTTCCTATGCCGGTTTCGATCAATGGGCGACCGCGAAAGAATTCCCGCCTCACCTGGCCACGATTGTGCCGGTGGCTTCAGCGCACCCGCCACTCGATTATCCTTCGCTGAATAACGTCGGCATGAATTACGACGTGCAGTGGTTCACTTTAACGAGCGGCCGCGCCGGACAACAAAACCTCTTCACTGACTCCAAATTCTGGCGCACGAAGTTTCTCGAGGCTTATCAAAAACACATTCCCTTCAAAGATCTCGATTCCTTCATCGGCAATCCTTCGGCCAACTTTCAGCGGGTCCTGAAACATCCAACGGCCGACGCTTATTATGATGCGATGGCGCCGAGCATCGATCAGTACAAAAAATTGAATTTGCCGATCCTTACTATCACCGGTCAATACGACGGTGACGAATTAGGCGCGCTGGCTTTTTATCGCGACCATTTGGCGAACACCACCGAAGAAGCACGCGCCCGACATTTTCTCATCATTGGGCCGTGGGACCATGCCGGGACGCGCACGCCGACGGATGAGACCAGTGGGGTCAAGCTCGGCGCCGCTGCCCTTCTCGATCTAAATGATTTACATCGACAATGGTACGATTGGACGATGAAGAACGGGGCGCCACCCGAATTCCTGAAAGATCGAGTCGCTTATTATCTGCTTGCCCCGGGGAACAGCGGCGCGAACGGCGAATGGAAATACGAAAAAGATTTTGGCACCC
>DATENK010000319.1:0-4257 GCA_035275085.1 Verrucomicrobiia bacterium
TACGACAACACCCATGGGTTCGAGCTTTGGAAAACGGATGGCACAAACACCGTCCTTGTCAGCGATCTGAATCCCAAAGGCAGTTCCCTCCCTGAGTTTTTGACCGTATTTAAAGACGCCTTGTATTTTACTGCCGACAACGGCACGACCGGGTTCGAGTTGTGGAAATACGATGGTGTGTCTGTCACTCTTGCGGCCGATATCAATCCGGCCGGCAGTTCATCGGTGAAAAACCTTACCGTGTTTCGGGACGCGCTTTTCTTCGCGGCTGACGATGGCGTGCACGGCTGGGAGTTGTGGAAATATGACGGCGCTTCCGCTTCGCTCGTGGCGGACTTGAATCCGGACGGTGACAGCTTCCCCGAGCAACTGACGCCGGTCAATAACCGGCTATGGTTCACCGCGAGCAACTCGGTCGCTGGTTACGAACTTTTCGTGAGCGACGGCAACACGGCGAATCTCGCGGCCGATATCATTCCCGGTCCTATCAGTTCTTTCCCATTGTATCTCGCGCCTTTCGGTTCGGAGCTATTGTTCAGCGCGAACGACAGCTACTTCTCCGATTGGGAATTCTGGGGCGCGACCCTGCGGCCCTTCCGTATCACGCGCATCGAGCAACTCGGCGCCGACATTCGCCTCACCTGGACCAGCCTCGGGGGCACGACCAACATCGTGCAATACGACGACACATTGACTGGTGGCTTCACTGATCTGTCTGCGCCGATGGTCATTCCCGGTGTTGGCGAAGTTTCCGCGACGTACACGGACCAGCCGCATAGCAAGCCCTCGCGTTTCTATCGGATCGTTCAGCCCTGACGTTTCGGTGTAATGCAGCCGAGCAAAGCGGTATGAAATAAGTACACGTGTCCCGATTCTGGAAAGTGTCTCGAACAGGAAAGCGCAGCGTTTCGGGGGCTGTTCTCATTTTTGCGTCCAGCCGAATGTGGCAGGGCTGTTGCTTAAGGTGTCCCGTATGACTTTGAAGATTTCGCCTGCAGCCAATCGCGGCACACAAGGACATGTGCTGGCCATGGTCCTCGTTGTGGTGACGATCTGCGCGATCGCGCTCACAAGCTATTTACAATTGGTGAACGCTCAGAACCGCGCGGTGGCCCGCTCGCAAGGGTGGAACGCCACGGTGCCGGTGATGGAAGCCGGGGTGGAAGAGGCGCTGGCGCACCTGAATGCCAATTCTGACTCCGGCTTAAACGTGGATGGCTGGGTCAAGATCGGCAGTTACTATCGCATGGAACGGTCGGTGGGCGATAGCTATTACGTGGTTACAATTACACCCACGAACGTGATGTACCCGATCATCGAGTCGCGCGGGTTTTGCCACATGCCGCTGCTGACGAAGAACAACAGCAGCCCCTACTTCATGGCGGCAATCGGTTCGACCTACAATAGCCCGCGTCAGGGCTATGTCGGACGCGGGGTCAAGATCACGGCGAAGCGCAACGGTTCGTGGATCAAAGCCATGCTGGCGAAGGACACTGTCCGCGTGGGCGGCAACGTTTCCGTTGACAGTTATGATTCATGCGACCCGGCCAAAAGCACCGGCGGCCGGTACGACCCCAGCAAAGCGGGTGAGGCCGGCGATATCGCCAGCAACGGCAAACTGATCAATGAAATCACCGTGAGCGGCACCGTGCAGATCAGAGGCCATGTCTCGACCGGTCCTGGCGGCACTGTGGGGGTTAACGGCACCAAAGTGTCGATCGGCAGCGATACCTGGGTGGATGAAGGCCGCACCGGTATCCAGCCCGGATGGTTCCGCGACGACATGAACGCAAATATCGCCGATGCCCCACCTCCACCGACTGGCGGATTCACTGGCTTTCCCGCGGGCGGGACGGTCGGCGGCGTCACATACGATTACATCCTGAACAGCGGGACCTATACAATCAACGATAGTTACAACACGACGAAGAAGATTCTCATCAACGGCGACGTCTCGATTTACTTCAAGGGAGGCTTACACATGGCCGGGACGGCGCGAATCGATATCGCTCCCACCGGCCGCCTGCAGATGTGGGGCGGCGGCACTAGCACCGAGATCGCCGGCCAGGGACTGGTAAATAACACCGGCGATCCCTCACGGTTCATTTACTATGGCACCAAGAACAATACCAAGGTGGACCTGAGCGGGACTTCGGATTTTATCGGAACGATTTACGCCCCGTATGCGGATTTCACTCCAGCGGGCGGATCGGTGATCCACGGCGCGGTGGTCAGCAAAACAATCACGGGGACGGGCGGTTTCACGCTGCATTACGATCAATGCCTCGGCGGCAACCCGGAGACCAAAGCTCGCTTCATTGTGACCGGCTGGAACGAAATGACGCCGCAGGAAGTCGCGCAGGTGCCGTGATTCGATTTAAGAGAAAGGCAACGCATGAAAATTAAAGCATCACTTCTCAAGAGAATACGCCAGAAGCTGTCGGCATTCTCGCTGATCGAAGCGACCATAGGCATGGGCATCGTCGGCACAACGATCGCCACGTTGTTCTCGGGTTTCACGACCGGATTCTTCACCATGCAGATGGCACGGGAGAATCTGCGGGCCACACAGATCATGCTCGAGCGCGTCGAAACGATTCGCCTATATAGCTGGGACCAGGTCACCGATCCAGGCTACATCACGCCGACGTTTACCGCGCCGTACGACCCCGAATCACCGGTCGGCCAGCAAGGGCTCGTTTACACCGGTTCGATCCAGCTCACGCCGTGCGATGTACCGTCGTCGTATTCTGCCGATATGAGGAAAGTGGTTGTGCGCGTGAATTGGAAGACCGGCAATTTGCAGCGGACGCGAGAATTCACGTCCTACATCTCACGGTTCGGCATGCAAGACTATGTATACTAGGACGCGACGGACAGTCCGGCAACGAACGGCGGGCATGACGCTCGCCGAAGCCTTGGTCTCCATGTGCGTGGTGATCCTCATCCTGCTGGCATTGGTGGCCTTCTCCATGTTCAGCACCCGGAGCTTCGCCACGATGTATAACTACGTGTCGCTTGATGATGCCAACCGCATTGCGATGGACACGCTTACGCGCGATGTCCGGCAGTGCAAAAGTGTGATCGACTGCACCTCAAGCCGCTTAATCCTCCAGGACTCTGATAACCGTACGCTCGGGTACATCTATGATGCCACGGCGCGAACGCTGACTCGCACGAATGGGGTGCCATTCCCTACCAAAAAAGTGATGCTCAAGGAATGCGATCGGCTGCTGTTTAAGATCGGTCAACGCAATACTGTTGCCGGCGGTTACGATGTCTACGCCGCCGCCACGCCGGCTACGGCGAAAGTCGTCAACGTGAGTTGGCTGTGTTCGCGTACGCTATTTGGTCGCAAGGAGAATACCGAAAGCGTGCAAACCGCGCGCATCGTCATCCGCAAACAAGGAAGCTAAGGCTCACAAGGACCCTCGCGCTCCCCAATTACGCCGAGCGACGACGCAAAAGGCAGCAAAGGCCGACGCTCCCGAGTCCAATCAGCGCCCACGTGGCCGGTTCCGGCACTGGCACCACGGTCCCAACCTGCCCGGCAAAGTTTTGAGGCGAGTTCGGCGAATTGCCGTCACCCCAGTTTCGTGATTGTACGCCATCCGTCGGCAAAACTGTATATGACCCGCTGTTCGCACCAAAAAACGTGATCGTTCCACCGCCCGAAAACAGGAAGTTCTGAGGCAAGACGTAGTCCGGTGTGGGAGCGCCTGCGGCATCAGCGGCGGCTGTGGCGAGGAGCATGGCGTGACCGGTGGTGTCGCTGGAGAGGTTGCCTGAGAGTGTAAAGGTATTCACTTGGGAACCGGCGACGTTCGAGACGCGGATTTGCTGACCGCTGACGAACTGCTGACCGCCGAAAGGACAGAACAATTCGATGAACTGCAGGGTGCCGCTCGCATCCGTGTAAATCTCCCGGATTTGCCAGAGGTGAAACGCCGCCTGTGCGGGGCTGGCGATCAGGGTCGCGATGGCGATAACAGCGCCAACGGGTCGGAAGCAGCTTTTTCTGCGCATATAAATACGTTTAAAATTATTACGGACTTCTGAAAACGGGACGTTCCGACGAATACCCGAATTTCGATCCGGGTGACAAGAACAATTATGCGCATATTTTCAAGCGGGACGGCGACGCACATTTCGATATAATGGGTTGAGCACATGAACGATTCTGCCGCCAGTACTGCTGTGGCTCCACCTGCGGACAGAGGGGCCAAAGCGCCTGTTTCGGCAGAGGTCGCTTTCAGC
>DATENK010000320.1:0-4117 GCA_035275085.1 Verrucomicrobiia bacterium
TACTTGCACACGCGGACAGGCTGTCCGCGCTCCAATGCGTCAGATGCTCTGCACATCCACATTATGAGACGCGCGCGCATGGGGCGTTATTTCAGGGGAATCGGCAAAAGTTTGTCGCCGAGGATGGCGACCGCGCGCTCGAACTTCTCTCTGAGCGCCATTTCAGTGCCTCCCGCCGCCCATAAAGAAAACGCAGGCAACACGATCGTTTTGCGGCTAATGAGAAAACAAGGACATTTCATCGAAGTCGCCACGCCATCGCCGACCGAAACGGCCGGATGCTCGTGACCCATGACGACGCGCTCAGCGCGCTGTGACGGCAAATGGCCATGGACGAACAACCAACCTGCCCGCACGTATTCCGTCTGCAAAGGGGCGGCAATAAGTTTTTCAAGAAAACGATCGTGATTGCCCGCAATCAGGCGGACCCCCGGAAATTGCGCCAGCAAGTTTTCCAATTCCGATTCGATTTGCGGCAGGGGCAGCGCGCGATGCACGACGTCACCCAACAACAGAAACTCATCTGGTTTATAGAAATCGCATAGCGCCCTCAGCCGGCCGATCGTGTCGTCCGCCTGGTGAAGCGGAAGCATCTGCCCGCCGTGGCGATGCGCCCAATTGTAACCGATGTGCAAATCCGCGACGGCAAGAATGCCCAGCCGCTCGAACCAGATCGCTCGCCTCGCATCCACCCAGATCCCCGGTTCGATCTGGAGCCGCGATTTATCCATGCTGCGCAATGAGATCGTAGTCGGTGTGGCCGACGATCTTGACCCGCGCAAATTCACCAATTGGTGGCTCGGCGAGGACGCCTCCTGCCTGCCGAACGTAAACGCGGCCGTCAATATCCGGCGCATCGGCTTGCGAACGCGCGATCAGGTAAGGAGTTTTAGATTCTAGGTTTTGGATTCTGGATTTGCGGCGAATCATGCCATGTTCCCATGACTGAACGTTTGCCTTCTGCAAATCGCGCGCGGTAGCCGCGGATTCGATGAGCACCTTCAACTCGCGTCCGACGAATGATTGCGAAACCCTTTTTGCGACCGCATGCTGAACGGCCATCGCGCGGTCCCGGCGTTGCTTTTTAGTTTTATCGGGAATCTGACTTTCCATGCGCGCCGCGCGCGTGCCTTCTTCCTGTGAGTAAGTGAACACCCCTAGACGCTCGAATTTGGCTTCGCGAATGAAATCCAGCAGCGTTTCAAAACAGGCCTCGGTTTCGCCCGGAAAGCCGACGATAAATGTGGTGCGAAGGGCAATGCCGGGCACGCCATGGCGGATGCGCGCGATGAGTTCACGGATGTAGGTATCAGAAGTTTCGCGGCGCATGCGTTCGAGCATTACGGGGTGAATATGCTGCAGCGGCATGTCCACATAACGCACAACTTTCTCGCATTCCGCAATCGTGCGGATCAGTTCATCCGTCCAATGGGCCGGATGCGTATAAAGAACGCGAATCCAGAAATCGCCGGGGACCGCATTTAACTCGCGCAACAGGCTGCAAAGCGTCTGCGCGTCCGCAGGCAAAGCGCGCGCGGCAGCGCGAAAGTTTTCAGGCGCGGCGATTGAACGGCCACGGTCCGGTCGGAGGTCGAGTCCGTAAAAGGTAGTATCTTGCGAGATCAAGTTGATCTCCTTCACGCCTTCGGCGATGAGCTGTCGCGCTTCAGCAACAACGTCCGATTGCTGTCGGCTGCGGTGAGTGCCGCGCATGCGCGGGATCGTGCAAAAACTGCAGGGATGATTGCAGCCTTCGGCGATCTTCAGATATGCGAAATGTTGCGGCGTTAGCCGAAAGCGCGGCGTAGCGTAATCAGGAATGTAAATCGGCCGCGCGTTGACTTGCATTTCCGGCGCTTCCTGGAGGCGCTGAACGATCTTCCTGGAAGAAGCTCGCGAGGACGCTCGCCCTCCCACAGTAAGGCGCCGTTCACGATGGCTTAAGGCCTTCTGCACCAACTCGCCAGCTTGCGCCACCTGATCGATGCCCATGAACAGGTCGACTTCAGGAAGGAGCTTCGGCAACTCATCGCGAAAGCGCTGCGAAAGGCAACCCGACACGATCAGGCCTTGCTCGGGATGCGCGGCTTCGCGGAGCTGCGCGGATTGCAAAATGGCTTCCACGCTTTCCTCCTGGGCAGAGTCGATGAAGGAGCATGTGTTTACAATGACCACATCCGCCTGCTTCGAGTCGTTAGTGATCTCCATACCCGCGCCGAGCAGCGAGCCGAGCATGATCTCTGCGTCCACCAAATTTTTGGCGCAACCCAGCGAAATCAAGCCTACTCGGACCGGACGTTTTGCGTTCTTAAGCTCCATTGAAAAAGGCCCGCCAAAATACGCCATTCACACCATCAAACGCAAATGGAATCGAGAGAATTGCCGATGTATGTCTGTGTGCGTAGAGTCCTCACGGCAAACATGAGCAGCGGATGCATGATAGCGGTGGCCGGGTTGCTAGCCTGTGCAGGGGCGAACCTGGGCAGTGATTTGCTCGATGAGAAGACTTTGGCGCTGCAGATCGCCTTGGCGCGCAAAGGCATTTCGCCGGGCGTGCTCGACGGCCTCATGGGTTCCCGGACCAGCGCCGCTTTGCAGGCGGCGGGCACGAAAGTCGTTCCGGCGGAAGATTTATGGACGACTTACATGGTCACCACGAACGATCTGGGACGACTGCTGCCGCTCGGCCAGACGTGGCTAACCAAGTCGCAGCAGGAACGGCTGGATTACGAAACCGTGTTGGAGTTGGTGGCGGAAAAGGCATGGTCGCATACAAACCTTGTCATGCGGCTTAATCCGGGCATCGATTGGACCAACGTGCCCGCGGGAACAGAGATTAAGGTGCCGAAAGTGGAACCGCCGGCGCCGAAAACCAAAGCTGCGTTCGTGAAAATTTTTCTTGGGGATCGGGTCATCCAGGCATTTGACGCCGAAACGAATTTGCTGGCGCACTTTCCCTGCAGCGTTGCGGCTTCAATGGACAAGCGGCCAGTAGGCGAGTTGCACGTTGAGGCCGTTGCAGCAAATCCGAATTATACCTTCAACCCTGAAGTGTTTCCTGAGTCCGCCGAAGCAAGGCAACTGGCGCGCAAACTGATCCTACCGCCTGGCCCGAACAATCCGGTGGGCACCGTGTGGATCGGCCTGGATCGGCCCGGGTATGGAATCCACGGCACACCGCGCCCGGAAGCCGTCGGGCGCGCGGAGACGCATGGCTGTTTTCGGCTGGCAAATTGGAATGCCGAACTGCTGTTAAAGCTCGTGGAGATTGGCACCCCGGTGTACGTCGAGCCGTAAGCGCCTTCCTTTAATGTGGACTCGCGGTGCCAAAGCGAAGCGGCGACACCGCAGTCCATAACGGAGGCTTAGCCGGCTACTCGGTGTTCGGATACGAGCCGAGAATCTTCAGAAACTTGCAGTACTTCCCAAGTTCTTCGAGCGCGCGCGTGAGTTTGCGATCGTTCACGTGGCCCTCACAATCGACAAAGAAAAAGTATTCCCAGGCTTTGCGCTTGTTCGGCCGCGACTCGATTTTGGTCATGTTAATTTTATTGCGGCGAAAGGGCGCGAGCGCGTGATGCAGCGCGCCAGCCTGATGGGCGATGCTGAAGACGATGCTCGTGCGATCATGGCCAGTAGGCGGAGTGGATTGGCGGCCCAGCACGAGGAAACGCGTGATGTTCGAAGTGTTGTCCTGAATGTCCGCTTCGACGATGCGCAGATTGTAGCGTTCAGCCGCGAGCGCGCTCGCGATCGCCGCAGCATTGGTGTCCTGAGCGGCAAGTTCCGCTGCGCGCGTGGTGGATGAGGTTTCGATAATCTCGACGTTCGGCGAATTGTTTTGAATCCAAGTGCGGCATTGGGCCAGCGCTTGTGGGTGCGAGAAGAGTTTTTTGATACTGCGTCGCTGGGCGTTGCTCAACAAGCACTGCTGAATGGGCATGACGATTTGCGACACGATTTGCAAATCGCTATCCACCAGCATATCGAGGGTGTGTGTGACGACGCCTTCCGTCGAGTTCTCAACCGGGACGACTCCGTAATCCGCGCGATTGCGGCTGACCTCACCGAACACATCGGAAATGGTTTTCTGAGGCGCGTAACGCAGGCTGGACCC
>DATENK010000321.1:0-5408 GCA_035275085.1 Verrucomicrobiia bacterium
TCGGCATCTGCCCGCCGGTCATATAACTGGCGAGGCGTGCAAACCCGAGACTCCCACCGATGTTGCCACGCAGATCAACAATCAATCGATCACATCCTTGCCGCTTCAGGTCATGGATAGCTGAATCAAGTTCATCTGCGAAGGCCATTCCCATAGCACCGGGAAAATACGGAATTTTCAGCAGACCAATCCTCGGTGCGATCACTGAGTGAATCGGACTCTTCGGCTCAACGATTGGCGGCCGTTGCTTCGTCCCCTTCCGCATCGGCACATCAATGGCGAGTTCGTTCCTACCGTTATGAAGCGGGTTGCGAACGAGTAACCTGTGCTTTTGACCGATTCCAAAAACAGGCACGGTTGGTGGACTCGTCGTCGCGCCATCGACGGCCTCCAAAATATGGCCCGGTTTGATGCCCGCAAGATCAGCGGGTCCGGATTCAAATACGTCAAGGAACATCCATTTTCGGTCACCATTCAGGCCCACATCGCGCAGACTCGCGTTGATGGTGTGCTGTGGCAGCAGTTCCTTTGGGACGGAATGGTAAAAAACGGTATGGCTCGTTTTCAATTCCACCAAAAACTCTCGTACGCCAGATTCAAATGCAGGTGTATCGCAACCGAGGAGCTCCGCCGTCCGAGCGTCGACTCGCGATATCCAAACTCCGTAATCGACTCCCGCGACGTTGATGTGATGAGCAAGGACGAGCTTCTTTATAGATTTCAAGATGTTGGCGCGTGAGTTCGCATTCAAGACCATTTCACTTTCTCTCATTCCACATTGCTGGCTTTGTTCCAAATGACAGGATTTCCGAGCCGGCCCTCAATGGTGAAAGCCGCCCATCTGGCCGGAGGCGTGTTCCTACCGAACGTACGGAGCATGTCGCGTTTCGCGGCAGTCAAGGCGGTCGCCGGCGGTTGACGAGCGGCAAGATGCGCGTAGAACCGGCGCATCAGAAATAGTGATGAGCTATCATCCACTTCCCACAACGTCGATACGACCGTCCTTGCGCCTGCCAGTAGGAATGCGCGCGAGAGATTGGCTATGCCCTCCTGTCCCGTTAACGCTCCCACCGCCGTATCGCACGCTGAAAGGACCGCGAGATCAGCATTGAGCCGCAATTGAGCAATTTCTGAAGCCTGTAGGAAACCATCTTCGTCAGCGGGGGGATCACTCAACAGGACCAAGGCAGCGCGGTCCGGAAATGTCGCGTCAGCGAATGCGTGTACAGCGAGGTGAATCACCCGATACCGCTGCAGCGGCTCTCGTTTAAAGGCGGCCTCCGTTGCGGATCTCCCCGCGAGAAGAGTGGTCTGATTCTTTGGAAATACACCTTGAGCGATTCGAGTCTCGTCTTCCGACGACGGAAGATCGGCGAAACCGCTTCGATTGGACCCCCGTGTGAGGGCAGCACGGTTTATCGAGCTGCGCGAATAGGGAATCCCTCCGATTGCAAAGAGAGCCTTTTGCGTCTCGTCATGAGCGGTTGCCTCATGGGCCAGGAGATAAAAGGTGGTTGCCGACGGCGAGTACACAACGGTCCTGTTCTCCGCGACGTATCGGCCCGACGGTTCTTCTAGAGCGTCAAATGGCACCAAGTGAAGCTGTCCATCCCGGACCACAATCAATACACGGTTTTGGGTCGCTTCGCGGACTGGGCGCAGGATCGCGTTATAGAGCTCGCGGGCTTCAGACCTCGCGAGATGCTTCGCTTTCACGGCCTTCAGATAAGCGCCTACGAGCGCCTCTATGCGAGTCTTTCCACCCAAGGGGACAATGCCAGTGGAGCCGCGGGAGATGTAAAGGCAGTACGATACTGGGTCGGCGATGACGTACTCCAGGAGGACGGCGGCTGGAGGCAGTGACCTCCGGATCTCATCGATTCCAACGGTGACCCGTGATTTGTTTTTGAGGATACTGATTCCGGGGGCAACCCACTTTGCCTGCTCTGCCATGAAGATCTGGTCCCGAAGTGTCTGAACGTCTTGAGTGGATTTGGCCGCCATGAGCTTCAACTTAAGCTGCGAGATCTCGCGGTGCGTCGCGTCCTTTTGCGATTGTCGAATTGACCCCGACGCAAGGAGATCGGCGGCGACACGACCCCGGACTTGTTCGATAATCGCGTAGGCTTTTGCCGGGTCTTTGAATTTGCCCGCAGCCAACGCGAAATGCTCAGCGTAGATTTGGCTGGACGCGGTGATTACAGCCGTTTTCTCAAGAGCAGTTGAAACGTTTCCAATGAGGGAATCGATGAACGCCTCGGCCCGATCGTATACTCGGTCGGCATCCGTAAATCGGCCTTCGGTAACCTGAATTTGCGCGAGACTCATCAGTCGCTGAGGCACTGCCCAGAGGTCGCCACTTTCTTGCGTGGTATCTGCAGCCAACTGAATTGACCGTTCGGCCTTATCGAGGACTCCTGCTTGCCTATAAAATTCTGCGGCGTGACTATACATTCCGGCCAGGAGTCGGATGAGGCCTTCCGCTTTCGCGATGGTGATTCCCTCCTCGAGAAGCCCCATGGCTCTTTTGCCATCACCCTGTGCCGCAGCGATACTGGCGAGAAGAGCCAAAGCGGTTGCCCGATGGGAATGCCTTCTTTGTTCGCGTGTACGTGTTAGAAGTTCATCAGCGGCGCGTTGGGCCGCCTCGGATTGCTTTAGGCCGATTAACGCCTCGACGCGTAATTCTTGCGCGGAAAACTGGTATCCAGCATCTGGAACCGTGCTCGCAAGCTTGGTGGCGTTATCGAGGTAAGAAATCGCCTGGTCGAACGTTTTCGTTTGCACCAAGCCGTTAGCCAGGATTATTAGGAACCGCACTTGCGCGGCAGTATCGCCGGCCTTCGTTGCCTGTTCCAGGGCGCTGCCGACATTCGTGCGGGCCGTGGCAAGATCGGCGTCGTAAAAAGCGGCGATGCCCAACTGTGCGAGTGCGCGGTATTGCCATTTTTGATTCCGGAGCTCTCGTGCAACGTCTTCGACTTGCTGCCAATCGCTGCGCATTTCACCTGTATTCATTTCGGTATCGATGTCGCCCTTGACGATCAGGCAGAACATGCGCAGTTCTTTGTCGGACTGGAGCAGGGAATTGTCGCGGAGCTCATTGGCGAGCTGGGACGATACCTCAGGTAAACCGCGCTGGTCACGCTCGATGTTTGCCCGGATGCGGCCCAAACGGGCATATAACGCATTCCGCCGGTTACCCGCGCTATTAAAGAGTGCTTCGGCCTCAGCAAATTCCGGGGCCGCATCAGCCCAGTTGTACAGGTCAGCCAAATGCAGGGCATGGGCCAACAAATCAGCCGCGCGTCCCATCTGTGCTGGGGCTGATTGTCCGAACGACAGGAGAATCGCAGCCGAAGCCACACCGAGCAGCCTCATTAGCGCAGAAATCGTTCGGATTGAGTGCCGGTTCGAGTGCGTCATAACTCATGCCAGTAAAGAGTTCGCTTAATCCACCACGAGCGGGTACTTCCGCCAGCTCAGCCCAGGCGGTTTTATCATCAATTTCATTTCCGTTTTCACGATTGTTTTATTGAGATCAACATCGATCACAAACGATGCCGCGCCACCGGCGATACGCGCCGTAACGGCCTGTTCCAGCAGAGATACTCCCTGCGCGTCCGACAGTCGAAGCGTGTACCGGCCGGGTTCCATTCCGATCGGCAAGAGGAATGTAATGCGAAGAGCCTTTGGCGGCAGGTGGATCTTTTCGGGAGTATTCTCTGGAGAGTCGCCACGCAGTGGCGAAAACGATTGGAGGTTCACTTCCATGGCGAGGGGAGTGGCCGCAACCGGTAGTGGCCCCAGGTTGGGTGCCGGGGAGTGCGGTGCGCTATTTTGGGCCACCATCGGTTGGGACACCTTGGCCGTCTCGTGGCGCGCGAGCCTAAGGGATGCGAAAACCGCGACGAACAGCACCAGAAATGCGGTGGTGATCTTGACGGCGGTGACCAGCATCAGTCGCTGCCGAAATCGCAAATACTGGCTGAAGCAGGGCGAACACGTTACGACATGCGAGATGGGTAGATCCGTCAGGTTGGATCGCCCATCGCGGTATGCCATAGCCCGCAGTTGCGACGCGTCGGGGCAGCCTTGACGGGCTGGATTGGGGTACGCCATCTTGGCGCATTTCTTGCCAAGCGCGACAACAGCGCTCGCTTGCTTACGGGACGCGGATTGCATTCCTCTATTCATCAGAACCTTCGCTGAACGGCGGGGTGATTCGCGAACTGTGGTGTACCTGCATTCTCCTCAAGGCCTGATCGACTCGTTTACGGAACTGTACCTCCGCCGTGTGGGCATTGGAATAGCCCAGTTTCTTGGCGATGTGTCGCCACCCGCGACCAAGGACTCGAAGATCGAACATCTTCTCGCAAACCTCATCCATGCAGGCTCGAAAGACCTCAAGTTGCTTGCTCTCGTCGAGGCGTTTCTCCATTTCCATGGAAACCGGGGGAGCCAAGCGCTCAAGACTGCCGTTATCCACGTATGAAATCCTCTGATTCCTGCGGAGGCGCCGAACAGATTCACGCGCGATGCACCGCAGCAAGTACGCCTCAATACACTCAATCTTGTTTCGATAGCTGATCAGCGATGCTGCGTCAACTGCCGCCTCAACGATCTCTGCCGTCTCGGCATCATCGGCCAGGTAACGCATGACAATCTGGCGAGCACGATCCCAAATTCGATGTGCTGCTTCAATAAGCCGGTCGTCAAATTCGTTCCCATGGCTATCCCGATTGCCAACCCAGAAGTTCGCCTGCGCATTTTGCCGGTGTCCCATGGAAAACGCTGCCGATCGGGGGAACAGTCCCCTCACCCTTAAGAGGTATTGAGAAACGTGAACCTCACCCGAAAAAGACCCCCCTCGCGGTTACACCGTTAGGTGGATCACAAATACCCGCTATGCCAACCTCTCGAGGAGGTGAGTTTTTGGGTTCCCATCGCCTCTCGCTTAATAGGGGACGTGTTCCAGGCTTACATGGTTCGGGTTCAGGTTGCGTTCCGATCAGGTTTGGTTCAGGACTTCAGGTGAAGAAGCACTAAATCCCAGTCGTTCTTCAGGAAACGGATTCATTGCAATGGAGGTTCTTTGCTTTTTCGTACTCATAGCTATTCCAAATTTCCGATCCATAGATGTGGCGGTGCCCGATTGTGAAGGACTGCACTATCGATCACAACAGCAGGACTGGGTCCATGAGTTGTCTGTCCCTTGAGGGCTTCATCCAACGGACTGGTCAAAATCTGGAGACGATTGCGGAGGAGAGTATAGCGTCCAGGGAGCGTGTCGCTACGCTTTGCGAGCATGGATGCCGAGTAGAGTTTTGGGGTGTGTGCCGCCACGGATGCCATTCCGTAGCGGCGCAGCTCATGTTGGCGGGCCACACATGGTCCGAAATCTGCGA
>DATENK010000322.1:0-2645 GCA_035275085.1 Verrucomicrobiia bacterium
CGGAAAGAGGTCATCTTAATCATGGTGTGGGCAATTTTGGATTAGCCCGGCAATGTCCCGAGCAGGGCGATTTCGTCAACCATTCGCTTCGCCGAGCGTAAAAACCCCGCCAGAGCGTCGCGGCGTTGTTTTCTTCGCGCCCGCGCCGATGGTGCGGCGATCTCTTATGCGAGTCGCCGCGCTTTACGATATCCATGGCAACCTCCCGGCGCTCGAAGCCGTGCTCGCTGAGGTCGAGCGCGCCGGAGTCGATCAGATCGTCGTGGGTGGTGATGTGTTCCCAGGCCCGCTGGCGAAGGAGTCACTCGACCTTTTGTTACAGCTCGAGCGCCCGATCCATTTCATCCGCGGTAATGGCGATCGGGTTGTGCTCGGGCAAATGCGCGGCCACGAGCCGACGGAAGTTCCCGAACAATTCCGGGCCGACATTCGGTGGAACGCGGCTCAGTTAAGCCGCGACCACGAGCGGATCATCGCCGGCTGGCCGGAAACGATGCAGCTCTTGATCGAAGGCCTGGGAAGCGTGCTCTTTTGCCACGCATCGCCGCGAAACGACACCGACATTTTCACACGACAAACGCCGGACGAGCGCCTGACCGCCTTATTCACCGGGATCGACGCGGATCTCGTGATCTGTGGTCACACTCACATGCAGTTCGATCGGAAGGTTGGTGCGGTGCGGGTGATCAATGCGGGCAGCGTCGGCATGCCGTACGGCGATCCCGGCGCCTACTGGCTGCTCCTCGGACCCGCCGTCGAGTTGTGCAAAACCGAATACGACCTTGCGCGCGCCGCCGAGCACATTCGCAAGACAGCCTATCCTCACGTCGATTTTGCAGCGACTGTTATTGTCCAACCTCCCAGTGAGCTGGCTGCGCGGGAGACTTGGGCCAAGGCGGGCGCATCGTGATTCAATTCCTACTTTAGTAGATCCCCAACCGCGAGCTTGTCGCCTCGGCCGTGCGCCCATAAAACTCCAGCATGGTTCCGGTTCCGCCCCAGTTGCTGGTTCAGAGGTTGCAGCAGAAGCGTTGTGTTCTTTTCGCCGGCGCAGGGCTTTCCGCCGCGGCAAACTTCCCTTCGTGGCCGCAGTTGCTCAGTGAGCTGATTGATGAAGTCCGCGCCGAGAAGAGCGTAACGGAAGAACTGAGAAAACTCCTCGATCGCAACCAACTGCTCGATGTCGCTGATGCTTGTCAGCGAATGATTGGAGCTAAAGGCTTCCGGCGTTTTATGGTCCGGCGTTTTGGCGGGCATCATGCGGTGCCCGAGGTGCACCAGAAAATTACCGAATTGCCGCTAGCCGGCATCGTGACGACAAACTACGACAAGCTATTTGAGCTCGCCTACCGGGGAGAGCTTAAGGTGCGAACCCACGCCGATCCGCAGTTAACCGAACTCCCTTACGATGGACCGCCGATTGGACCAAGACCATTCCTCCTCAAGGCTCACGGAGATGTTGATCGGCCAGAGAACCTCGTGCTTACCGCGGAAGATTACGCGCGTCAAATTCACTCGAACCCACAGATTAAAGTAGCCTTCAATTGGATCATGTTCAGCCACGCGATCCTTTTCGTCGGTTATTCGCTCAAAGATCCCGACTTCACGGCGTGGCTTCAATGGTATTCCCGGATCTTCCGGCCGCACAGCGGGCGATATGCATTGATGAGCGACGTGGGCCCGGTCGAGGCGGAACAAATTCGCAGCGCGATCGGAGTGGAAGTATTGCCGTATCCGAAGGATCGCCACGAACTCGTTGCGGAGTTTATCGACGCGTTGGTTAAACTCGGCCAGCCACTAGCGGCCAACCTTGGCGAAAAGGCTACCGAAAGTGACGCCAGGGAAAGTGTGGACAAGAAAGCAGCGAAGGAATTCATAGCACGCCTCGATTCGATACCGTATCAGCGGGCAGCTCTTCTTGCGCGGCCCACGCCCTATGAGCAATCCGCGTTATTTAAAAAATACGGGAGTGGGTGGGTGGAGATGCGGAAAGCCAGCCTGACTGAAATAGCACTTTCAAAACGTCACCGTGGAAAAGTCATCGTCATTCCTGATGTTTTCGAAAGCAGTCTGGCCACGTATGGGTCCCAGAAAGGAAAAGAAATCTGGCTGAATCCCTTCCGAATTGCGACGGGAGGTCTAACGAACCTGCGGATGCGCCCTGACGGGAGTTCCGAGCAAGAGGTTCGCGCCGTAGGGATCTTAAAAAGATGGTATGCTGACCTTCTCATATCTCTCTCGGCCGATAAATGGGACGTTAGAGCTTTCTGGTATGACTGGCGCCAGGATTTCAACAAGACAGCCGCCGAATTGAATTCGCGTATAGAAGAATGGTTTGGTGACGAACCAGTGTGCCACATCATTGCGCACCGGGCCGGGGGAATGGTAGCGCGGACTTTTATCAAGAGCTATCCGGACAGATGGAACGCCATGCTTGACCGGCAGTCGGAACTGCCTGCCCTGCGCGGCGGCCGGCTCGTGATGCTAGGTGCATCACAACGCGGCTCTCTCTTGATCCCACAGCTAATCACGGGGGGTAGTCTTTTTGTTCGAAAGCTTTCGATGGTCGATCTATTCCATAGCGAAACCGCCATTCAGGCCATGCTGAATTCCTGGCCGTCTTTGTATCAGCAGCTCCCGTCGCC
>DATENK010000323.1:0-5162 GCA_035275085.1 Verrucomicrobiia bacterium
TTACATCGCCGGAATTTCAGCCGTTTTGTGACGGAATCGCGCTCGAAGGCGTTTACTTGATCACGCGCAACCTTCCCCGCGCTTACAAGAATGGTAAAGACATTGAAGCCCGCGGCAAGATGCTCGTCGCGGCAGCCATGGGCGGTGTCGCCTTCCAGAAGGATCTGGGCGCAACCCATTCACTCGCCCATCCCCTATCAGCATTGTGCGGCATGCACCATGGCACGGCCAACGCGATTTGCCTGCCGCATGTGATGGAGTTTAATTCTCAGCGCAAGCCCGGCCTTTATGCGCGTGTCGGAATCGCATGCGGGCTGGATATTATGAAAGCAACACCCGCGGACGCGGACCGAAGAACGATCGACTTCATCAAGCGGTTCCTGGCCGACCTGGGACTCTCAGGTGGGCTGCGCGCTTTTGGCGTTAAGGAAAGTTCGCTGGACGCTCTGGCACCGCAAGCATTCGCCGACTCATGCCACGCAACCAATCCTGTCCCCGTCAATCAGGAAGACCTGCGCAAGCTCTATCAGGCGGCACTTTGATGGCGGATGACTCGGACGAAGCGTTCGGGGAACCTGTCCCTTTACCAATCGACGGTATTTTGGACCTTCACACCATCCAGCCCCGCGAAGTCAAAGACGCACTGATTGCCTATTTGGACGCTTGCGAGCAACAAGGTATCTTCGAACTGCGCATCATACACGGCAAAGGCATCGGCAATCTTCAACGGACCGTCCACTCGATCCTGCAGAAGCACCCCAAGGTCATCTCCTTTACGCTCGCGAGCGAGCTTTACGGCGGGTCCGGGGCAACTATTGTGCGGCTGAGGCGCAGTATTTAAGCTGAAATGAGCTCGAATGTGTGCAAAGCTCCGAGAGTCCAACCGTCGGGCTTTGGGCTTGGTGTTTAATGCCGGAACTGGCATTGAACAAGCTGGAAAATGCGGCGCATGGATGCGCGGCTCGGCGAGGGTGCCTGGCCCTGCCGAATACGTTTGAAGGACTATGAGTATAACGAAGTTATTGCTGGATCGGGGGCTGCTCACAAAGGAGCAGTTGGATGAAGCCGTCGCCTTGAATCAATCGGAAGGATTGCGGCTGGATCGCGCCATCATCCAGCTTGGCTACGTTTCGGAAAGACAGTTGCTGGAGATCATGTCCGAGCAACTGAATCTGCCTTTGGTGAGTCTTGCGGAAAAGACCATTGATCCCGCCGCGCTCCAAGCGCTGCCCCCCAAGATTGTTTATCGCAAACGTCTTGTGCCGGTCTCACGGCAGAACGGCACGCTAAACGTAGCCACGAGCGATGCATTCGACCTGAACGCATTTGATGATTTACGGCTGATCACGGGGCTGAATGTCCAACCGGTGCTCGCCTTGCGCGATGACATCGAAAAGGTCATCAAAATGCAGTATGGCCTCGGCGGCGACACGCTTGAAGAGATGGTCGGTGATGACACAGACGTTATCACGACCAGCGATTCGAGCGAAGATCTGCTGGAGATGGCGCAGGAGGCGAGTGTCATCAAGCTCGTTAATGAAATTATTCTTGAAGCCGTCAATGAGCGCGCGAGTGATATTCACATCGAGCCTTATGAGCACCAACTTTCGATTCGTTACCGCATCGATGGCGTCCTGCAGGACGCGTCGGTGCCGCCGCAAATCCACCGGTTTCAGGCGGCCATCATCAGCCGCATCAAAATTCTCGCTAATTTAAATATCGCCGAACGCCGTTTGCCGCAGGACGGGCGCATTAAGTTCCAGGTAGGCGGCCGCCAGGTTGACGTGCGCGTCAGCGTGATCCCGATGCTCTTTGGCGAAGGCGTGGTGATGCGTCTCCTGGACAAGAGCAACGTCTTGTTCACGCTGCAGGAACTCGGCATGGACGAAGAGACAAACGCTCGCTTCAAAGGACTGATTGATCGCCCCCATGGGATCATCCTGGTGACCGGCCCGACCGGCAGCGGCAAAACAACGACGCTTTATGCCGCGTTGAATGCGATCGTCGGTCCCGACTTGAAGGTACTCACCGTCGAGGATCCGGTGGAATATCACTTGCAGGGCGTTAATCAGATTCCTGTGGACTCGCACGTCGGCATGACTTTTGAGAAGGGCTTGCGCGCGATTCTGCGTCACGATCCGGACGTGATCATGATCGGGGAAATTCGCGACCTGGAAACGGCGCGCGCCGCGATCCAGGCCTCGCTCACCGGCCATCTGGTGCTTTCCACATTGCACACCAACGACGCCGCGTCTGCGCCCATGCGCCTGATCGATATGGGCGTGGAGCCGTATCTCGTGGCGAGCACCCTGATCGGGTCGATGGCTCAGCGATTAGTTCGGAAGATTTGCCCGAAATGCGCCGCGCCGTACCAGCCGAAGGCAGCGGAAGTCCCGCCGGATTTTGCCCTGCAGCGCGGGGAAAAATTGTTTCGCGGTGAAGGTTGCGAGAGTTGCCGCAAGACTGGTTACCGGCGGCGCTCCGGTTTGTATGAATTACTCGTGATGAACGATAAGATCGCGAAGCTTATTAACCAAAGGGCTTCGGCGCCGGACATTGTTGCGGCGGGACGGGAAAGCGGTTTGCGACTGTTGCGCGAAGATGGATGGATGAAAGTGCGCCAGGGCGCCACGACGGTGGATGAAGTCCTGAAGTGCACGGCACTTTAGGGCGTTGAAGGAATCAGGGTAAGCGCGGCGTGCGCACGCGATAAAACCCAGGTTCGGCAGGGAACTCGAGCGTGCGAGGATCGGATTGGGAGTCGATGTGGGCCCAGGGTTGCCAGTCGGCAGAGGTTAGCTCTGCGGCGTATTCGATGGTGTAAGACTTGTCGGCGAGCGCGTTGAGGCGAAGGATTACCGGGCTGTGAGCGGAGATTTGGAGACGCAAACTGCTGGACGCGCTGTTTGGATTTGTGCCCGCGAGATACTCATCGAGATTCGATGAACCGTCACCGTCTTTGTCTTGATTCGCGTCGCTCGCACTAAAGGCGTTCAATCCATAAAGGCTCTCCCATGAGTCGGGCATACCGTCGCCATCTGAATCAGGTTCCGGCATTCGCGGATCGCCTGCCGCCCAATTGGCTGGATCGTTGCCAAAGAGATTGACGTTGATGCGGCGCAATACCGACCCGAAGCCGTCCGGCGCAAGCGGCCACGGCGGGAGATCGGAATACTTTACCTTGTCCGCGAGGATGTATGGCACCACAGCGGGCCCTTCGTTGGACGCCGGCTCTGGCGCATCGGGCTTGACGAGCTCGACGCTGTCGCCGCTGTTGTCGAGCTTGCCTTCGTAGGGGCCGAGCACTGCGATGTTTGTGGGGACCCGATATTTGTTCCGGAAAGCCGCAAGGGTCGAAGGCGAGAGAACGGGATCAAAACTCACAATGTAGACAGAGGTGCTGGACGCGAGAGATGTGTTCGGCGGAATGTCGAACTTCACTGCGTCGCGCAAACGCCAGCGGTTGGTTGGGAAGGTTGGATGAAATAGTTGTACAGGATTGCTCGTAATGTTCCGCAAGACAACGAATTCGTCGGTGACGTTGTCCTGCAGGCCGCCGATGTCCGGCGGATGGTACATGATTTCGCTGATCACCACGGGACCGACTTTGGCGTAGGAGTTTGTCTTGCCAGTGCCGCTGCGAAAATCCACCAGATTCGTCGGCCGATCCTTGCCGAAGGTAAGGCTCTGCATCGCAACAAACTGAACATCAACGCTGGTTTCAAAACGCCCGAATGAAACCGTGTTTTCAGCGGGTCCGAAAGAGACGCGACCGCGGTAGCCGGTGAGGACCGCACGTTCATCAGCCGCGGAAAGGTGGACCTCGTCACCGTGCGCAGCGCTTAGCGAGAAGCTTCCCGGATCACCCGGGATAGGGTTGAACTGGTTTTGGTAAAACACCTTGAAGCTGTTCGGTGAAAGAATGGTGTTGTCCGGAATACGAAATCTCTTCAGTGCAGTGACTGAATCGCTCAGGTACCAGCCGCCGATGTTCACATTTGTAGCCGTGAGGTTGCGCAGCTCGATCGCATCTTCGAAGGGATCGTCTGCGTGCGAGAGCACCTCATTAACGACAACAGTATTGATCGGCAGGTAATTGCTTTCTTCCGGCGTCGCTGTGGTTGGGAAACGGACGATCACGTTGGTGTTGCCGTCCGGCAGCAATCCTTCCGAAACGCCTTCGACCTGCGACGTAAACTCAACGTCGTTGATGATCGATCCTCGCGCGTCGGAGATGTAAATGAAGTCGCGCGTGGCGGAGAGCCCAAAGGGGACGTGATTTGCGCCCGCAGCCGTTTCGCCATCGGCGTAGAAGACCTGAAATCCCCGGAGGCCCGTGCCGATGAATGAGCGCGGCGGAATCTGGTATTGGGTCAAGTTGCCGATCTTGTCGGAGAGGTGCAATCCACCGATGGCAACCGGCTGCGCGTCGGGGTTATACACTTCGAACCAGTCAGGATTGCCAGGCTTCGGGTTGGCGAGCCACTCATTGATTTTGAGGCGAGAAGGACTTCCCAAGGTCGCCGCTATGTTCTGCGCCAGCAGCGTCGGATTGCCTAGCACCCAGTTGGTGCTGCCATTGGGCACTCGGGCCAATGAAAAGTCGGGCGCCTGGATTCCGAACGTGACCGAATCGAGCAACGCGCCCCCTGCCGAGGCGCGATTGAACAGATACACCGCATCTCCGGTGGCTTTCAGTCCAAAGCCCGTATTTGTCGCGTTCGTCGGGGAATTGGCGTCGAAGTTCACGCGAAAATAATTAAAGGCCTGAATGCGGGAGCCCGCTGGAAAGACCCAACGAGTGGGCGTGCTCAAGCGATCGCTCAGGCTCATCCCGCTCAGATCAACGATGGTGTTGGTCGGATTATATAACTCGATCCAGTCTGGCTCGGTGCTGTCGGCTCCATTTTGTGAAACATTATTCGCGAGCACTTCGTTGATCACCAGCCCGCCGGTTGCGATGTTCGGGGCGGTATTGCCTGCGCCCGGCGTGGGTTGGTCCAGGAAAATAATACGTTCCGAGCCATTTGGTGAACGTCCCTGCGAGACGCCGGTCCTTTGTTGCGCGTAGTAGGTGCAATCGATCAGAGTCAAGTCCGGCGCAAACAGGCCGATCTCGCCGCCTTCGCCGGCAAGATGAAAATTTAAATGCAGCGCGCCAT
>DATENK010000324.1:0-2391 GCA_035275085.1 Verrucomicrobiia bacterium
GCAGAGCTTCTGCCGCTCGCAGGTGACCGGTCTTCCATGGTGCGGTATGAGGTCGCGTTTGGCCTGGGCAGTTATGCCGGGAAAGCAAAAGCTGGCGCGCTCGCCGCGATCCTGCGCTCCGATCCCACCGATCCGTGGATCAGGACTGCGGTTTTGAATTCGGCGGGCGATGAAGCCTTGGACTTGCTGTCCGTGGACGGCTCTGAATTCAGAAAGGCGCTGCTGCACGAGATCGGCGCCCGCAACAAGCCCGAGGAGATCGAGAGGGTCACGCAGTTTCTCCAGAATGCGGACATTTCATATGCGCTGGCATTTGCGGAAGCGAATGGCCGGGTAAGTGACGAGGTGTTGACGCGGGCGCTTAAGATCGCGAGTGATCCGAATGCTGCCGATCGTCTTAGCGCAGTCAGATTGGTGGGCTCGAGCCTGTTGCCCGATCGAATTCCCATGCTGCTGAGTTTGATCAATCCTGGAGAAGACGAACCGATCCAACGCGCTGCCATCGCCGCTCTCGCGAAAGTTGCCGGGCCAAAAACTGCGACGCAAATGGTACGGGTATGGCCCTCGCTCACGCCAAGTCTGCGCGCCGAAGCGATGTCGCTTCTGATTGGCCGGCCCGAACGCGCCCTGGTGCTGCTGGACGCGATCGCTTCCGGAACCATCGCGACCCGCGATCTCTCCGCGGCGCAATCGAAGTTCCTCCGGAGCCACAACGACGGCAGCGTTCGGCAGCGCGCGATCGAAGTATTGGGCAAGGCGTCTGAAACGAAACGCCAGGACGTGATCGCGCAGTTTTCGTCCGCGTTGTCACTTGCCGGCGATGCTGCGAACGGCAAACAGATTTTTGTAGAACGCTGCGCTTCGTGTCATCGGCTTGGCAACGAAGGGTACGCTGTCGGACCGGACCTCATCACAGTCAAGAACGCCGGAAAAGAAAAGTTGCTGACCAGCATCCTCGATCCCAATCGCGAGGTTCTTCCGAATTACGCGAGTTACCTCGTCGAAACACGCTCGGATGACAGCTACATCGGCCTGATCACCGAGGCTGGCTCCGAGGTGATCGTCAAGGAGGCGTTTGGCAAAGAAACGCGCGTGGCCCGTTCTAAAATTCGAAAAATCACCAGCCAATCCCAATCTCTTATGCCCGAAGGCCTTGAAGCCGGACTTAACGCCCAGGGAATGGCTGACCTGCTCGAATTTCTGAGCGCCCCCTAAAGCGGATTCAACTCAACGCCGCCCGGGTGCGTTTTACGAGGTCATTGTCTTTATCGCCGGAGCCTTTGAGATAAAAGACGCTGGCGGCTAAATAACGATCCCGCCAGGGCGGGCTCATGGTGTTGTAATCTTCCAACACCGCGGAACTGAATTTGTAATCGTGCGAATCACGTCCCTTCAGGAAAATCATGCGGCGAGCGGCATCGACCAAGGGCCTGGCGTCCCGATTGGCGGCGAGGTATGAAAGGATTTTGCGCGAGGCGGCCAGCTTGTCCTCGGTCACATCCGCAAAGATCTCGTCGATAGCGCCGGCGCCGGACTGCTTTGGGGCCGTGGGCTCAAGTTTATCGATGTGCAAACCTTTGTCCTTGCTGTTGCCGCGGAAGAGCGGCAGGAAGGCGGCATTCTGCAAGAGCAGTATCTTGCGCGTCTCGTCGTCGCGGCAGTGCTGCCACGAATAGTGCAGCGCGTTGGTGAAGGTGGTGGCATGAAGGGAAAGAATTCCGGGCGCGCGCATCAGCAATTCGCCCGCGCCATCAAAGAACGCATCGAACAATGATTGGGGCGCCACACCACGGTTTAAGAGTTCGAGCGCCTTCGTGCTTGCGTCGTTAGCGGAGCCAGCCCGAATGGTCTCCAACATCGCGCGCGTCGCGTCCGGGTCCGGTTTGCCTTCCAACCAAAGTGGGCGGACTTCGTTTGCGCGTTCGAGATTCTGGCGGTAGGGGCGATCCGCAGGCAGGTCGGATTTGGCGGGATTGGTTTTCGCGCCGTCGCGGTCGAGCATCGCGTACACCAATGACCGAAGAATCGGTTCCGCGTGGTGCCAGCCGATGACTTCGAGCGTACGAAAGCTGTTCGCAACATAGATTTCTTTATGGCCAATCTCTCGGAAATCGCGCGCGCCATACCGGCATAACACCTCAAAGATTTCGTGTGCGCCTGCACTCCGCGCCAAGCTGGCGATCGCGGCATCCGCGGCGGCTTCATCCCAATTCTCGAGCGCATCGATCAACGCTTGTTTAGCTTTATGAGAAGGCGGCAGATGCGTTTCGTCGACAGGACCAAGACGCCAATTCCCTTCGTGGGTGTTTCGTTCCTGCGACCCTTTGAAGGTATCAATCGCCCAGAAGATTGGCAGCCACCGATCCGATTCCGGCGAAGACAAACTCGCCA
>DATENK010000325.1:0-3421 GCA_035275085.1 Verrucomicrobiia bacterium
CCACCACGACCAAAGCCACCGCCGCCGCGATTGCCGCCGTAACCGCCGCCGCCACCGCGATTACCGCCAAAGCCACGGCCACCACCACCGCCGCGATTTTCGCGTGGGCGGGCTTCGTTGACTTTCAAGGCACGACCGGCAACCTCTCTTCCGTTGAACTGTTCAATAGCAGCCGCAGCTTCTTCTTCGGTGGACATTTCGACGAAGGCAAAACCTTTCGATTGTCCGGTGTCGCGATCTTCGATCACGCTTGCTGATTCAACCGTGCCAGCCTGAGCAAAGAGTTGCTGAAGATCTTGACTGGTAGTTTGGAAAGCGAGGTTTCCAACATAAAGTTTCTTTGACATACAGATATACCTTTTTCCTCTGGTTTAGGAATAAAAAGAAGCTGCGAATCGGATTTGGCTTCGGCGAACGGTTGCGTTCGAAGGATCAGGTTCGGATGCTCTCAACTCGAGCGGCTTCGATGTGTGTGAAAACAAGCCTGCTCTCGAACCATCCAAACGTCCGGCGCTGATCGTTTTGTGCGCGGAGCGCATCACCGTCGATGCGCGAGAGTAGGGTTAATCGGGGTTTATGATGCCCTATATGCAAGGCAAGTTGCAAGTTGCGTGGACGCCAGGTAGCCCGCTCGGGTTTATAACGCCCGGTTAGTTTGGGTCTATAACGCCCAAGTAGTTCGAGTTATGACGCCGAAGGCGTATTTTCAAATGGAGGTCCTAATAGACCCCTAGGGAATTTCCTGTTTTCGGCGACTAAGCAAACTTAACGATTGCGGTTTCGATTAATTGGATTCATCGGATTGCTCGGATTCAAAGGACTCAGCGGGTTCGCGGGATTATTCAAGTTTCGGGGGTTCGCAGGGTTCAGCGGGCTATTAGGATTGGCCGGATTATTGGGACTGCGAGCCCATTCCGCCGCTCGCTTGCGTTGATCCTCAGCAACCTTCGCGGCCATTGATGCCGCGTTGTTTGCAGCGGGATTAACGTTGATCGGGCGGCGGCGCTCTGCCTGTTTAGTCGAGCTGATTTGCGGTGCACTTGCCGAACGCCCTGAAAACGGGAAGCGAAGAAGCTTTATGACTATTAATAGCGCAATTAAGCCGACGACGACGAAAACGATGGTGACCATGGCGTGACGTCCTTTCGCTCAAGAAGTGATCAGAGATTCTACTCATTGACCCATCAGTTATGGGCAAAGTCTTTATTTCGTTTCCACTGGCGGCAAGAAAAAGGTGGCCGGTTACCCGACCACCTTTAGTACTCAACGACTATTCTATCGAGTTCACGCCAGGTCGTAGCGGTCGAAGTTCATCACCTTGTTCCAGGCGGCGACGAAGTCGTTCACGAACTTCTCCTTCGAATCCGCACATGCATAGACTTCGGCAATGGCCCGCAGTTCCGAATGCGAACCGAAGATTAGATCGACACGCGTGGCGGTCCACCTTTGATCGCTGGTCTTACGGTCGCGACCCACATACGAGCCGCCGGTACCGTTGGGCTCCCAGCGCGTGCGCATGTCCAGAAGGTTGACGAAGAAATCATTCGTCAACGTCTCAGGATTTTTCGTTAAGACGCCGTGCTTGGATCCGCCGGCGTTCGCACCCAGCACGCGCAGGCCACCGAGGAGCACCGTCATCTCAGGTGCTGTCAGCCGCAGCAGTTCGGCCCGATCGATCAACGCCTCCTCGGGCTGCATCAGCTGATCGCCACTGAGATAATTGCGGAAGCCGTCAGCGGTCGGTTCGAGCGGCGCGAACGATTCGACGTCAGTCTGATCCTGTGACGCATCCATGCGACCCGGAGTGAAGGGAACTTTCACATTCTGTCCGGCATCTTTCGCAGCCTTTTCTATTGCGGCGCATCCGCCGAGTACGATCAGATCGGCAAGCGATACCGTCTTGTTGAAATCTTTTTGAATTCCCTCGAGTTTTTCGAGCACCGTTGCAAGCTGAGCAGGATTGTTGACTTCCCAATTCTTCTGCGGCTCGAGTCGAATGCGCGCACCATTTGCACCACCGCGTTTGTCAGAACCCCGGAAGGTCGACGCCGACGCCCACGCGGTCGAAACGAGTTGTGAAACAGACAATCCCGAATCAAGGATCTTCGACTTCAGCGTCGCGATATCCTCGTCGTTGATCAGTTCATGATTGACTACCGGGATCGGGTCCTGCCAGATCAAAACTTCCTTCGGCACGAGCGGGCCGAGGTAACGTTGGATCGGGCCCATGTCACGATGTGTAAGCTTGTACCACGCGCGCGCAAACGCATCCGCAAACTCTTCCGGATGCTCTAAAAAGCGTCGCGAGATCTTCTCGTAAGCCGGATCAGCCTTCATAGACAGATCCGTTGTCAGCATCGTCGGCACACGCTTGATTGAAGGATTATGAGGATCCGGAATGTCGGCATCGGCGTTCTTCGCTCTCCACTGTTGCGCGCCGGCCGGACTCTTCTCCAGCTCCCATTCGTGCTTGAAAAGGTTCTCGAAATAGTTGTTACTCCACTTCGTCGGGGTCTGCGACCAGATGACCTCCGGGCCGCCGGTGATGGTGTCGGCGCCGATACCCGTCCCATAACCGCTTCTCCAACCAAGGCCCTGGTCCTCGATCTGGCCGCCTTCCGGCTCCGGACCCATAAACGATGGATCGCCGGCGCCGTGCGTCTTGCCGAACGTGTGCCCGCCGGCGATTAGCGCGACCGTTTCTTCGTCGTTCATCGCCATGCGTGCGAATGTCTCGCGGATGTCGTGCGCCGCTGCGAGGGGATCGGGTTTGCCGTTTGGTCCTTCCGGATTGACGTAGATGAGACCCATTTGCACCGCGCCGAGCGGCTTCTGAAGCTGGCGTTCGCCGCTGTAACGTTCGTCGCCTAGCCACGTTCCTTCAGGTCCCCAGTAGAGTTCTTGTGGTTCCCATGTGTCCGCACGACCGCCGCCAAAACCAAACGTCTTGAACCCCATCGACTCAAGGGCGACATTGCCGACGAGAACAAAAAGATCGGCCCATGAGATCTGGCGACCGTACTTTTGTTTGATGGGCCATAAGAGCCGGCGCGCTTTGTCGAGGTTGGCATTGTCGGGCCAACTATTGAGCGGTGCGAAACGTTGCTGACCGCCGCCCGCGCCGCCGCGACCATCAGAAACACGATAGGTGCCCGCGCTGTGCCAGGCTAAACGAATAAACAGCCCGCCGTAGTGACCAAAGTCCGCAGGCCACCAGTCCTGAGAGTCTGTCATTAATGCGTGGAGATCTTTGATTACTGCATCGAGGTCGAGCTTCTTAAACTCTTCTGCGTAACTGAAATGTTCGCCCATCGGATCGGATAGTGCGGAGTTTGCGCGAAGCGAACTTAAATCCAGGGCATTGGGCCACCAGTCGCGATTCCTGCGGGTCATTCTCGACGCTGCACCGGTGAAAGGACAT
>DATENK010000326.1:0-10410 GCA_035275085.1 Verrucomicrobiia bacterium
TTGCCCCAGGCTTTGTGTTTCACCCCGCGCGGGATATCCACTACGCTACCCTTGCGGAGTTCGATTTCGCTCTCGTTCAGGCGCATCCGACCGATGCCATCGAGGACATAATAAATCTCATCCGTCCGCGCATGGTAGTGAAGCTTGGCGTCGTTGATTTCGAGGTGGTGGACCTCGGCTGCCGCGGCGTCTTTTTCCTCAATGAGCGGGCGGATTTGACCGCACGTTTCCGTCCACGGTTGCACGTTGGCGACGTCACGATGAAGAAAGGATGCCTGAGGAGTCATGCTGAGACCTTAGGCTTCTGAGGAGATCGTGTCGAGCCTGCCTGTTCCTCATCCGTCCTCTGTTTAAATCCGGTTTGACAGACACGAGTTCGCCGGTACGGTTCGGCGATATTGCGAAACTTTACACGCAGGAAAACCAAATATGAAAACGACCGCTGAACCCACTCAAGCCAATCACGACGCCCCCTCGAAACGAAATCAAGGCAAGCGCACCGCGAACTCAAGCCTTGGCGCTACGGATTTGACACAACGTCCGCCCCGCAGCCCGCGTTCACGGCTCGGCGGATACGTAATCCTGCCACGGATGCTCGATAAAGGCCGCGCCGCGCTTGCAGGAACAAACGGCGAGTATCACTACAATTGCCCCCTCGATCAGCGCTTCGTAAATTTCGTTGGGATCGACCCGAACAAGTTACTGGCCGAGCTCAAGAAAGGGAAAGGCGACGGTGAAATTCTGGAGTGGATCCAGGCCAACGCCAAAGAAAAACGCCAGCCGTGGGAAATTGAACAATGGAGCGATTACATGAATCGCCGTGGGCCGGATAGTGATGCCGAAACGATGCAATTCTTTGCCCAATACATCGCCAAATTCAGCAAGACCCGCGAAGATATCCGGACTTGGGCCGATCTGCTGGACGTGGACGACTTTGTGAGCTTCGGAGGCAAGGCTTGATTGCGCTTTGACAAAATGGGATGGGCGCGATATAGCCGGTCGCATTGGGCGAGCGGCTATGTTCGAGAACACGAACTCAGCAAGAGAAAGGCATCAACGGTTTGTGGAGCGAGTGGTGCTATCGCGCGTGGTTTGGGGCCTTAAGGAGGCACAAGCGTGGGCCTCAACCGTATCCACGGGAAACGTGACGCAGGGGCGCGAGGTGATCCCATTCTGGTCTGACCGAGTCTTAGCCAGCCAATGTGCGAAAGAAGGCTGGGCGAATTACGAACCCGCGCAAATACCACTCGACCTGTTTATTCAACGCTGGCTGCCGCGCATGGCAGTTGAACGCTGTCTGGCGGCCACAAACTGGAATGCGCAGCTTTGCGGCCACGAAGTGGAACCTGATGCCTTGCGCGATGAGCTAGCCCGGCAGAGCGGCCACTGAACTGGCCTCGGCCGCTGCCAACCCAGCTCTTAGTCAACCCGATTGATGTGCAGGTCGGCGGTTCGGATGACCTTCCCATCCTCGGCACTCAGGTAGACGTCGCCAATATCCACGTCCTTGTTCGGGTTTCGGAGCTTGGCAGCCCAGAGGCGGACGCGCCACGCGATGGTGCCATCACGCTGCCTATCCAGCTTCAGCGAGGTTGCGGTGATTGTAAGTTTTTCTAACAACGGTTCCTTTAACGCGGTGGCGATGGCGGCATCCGAATTGATCTTGAGCTTGGTGCGATCGATCGGAAGATCACCACCGTGCACCGGTTCCAGTAGGCGAAACGGCCGCTTTACGTCGAGCATCTTGCCCGCTCCGAACTTGACTTCCATTGCTTTCAGAGACGCGGTCGTATCGTAATAGACCACATACCAAATGGTTGGCGTGAGTCCGCCGACGGATTTCTCGGAGCGAATTTGCACTACTTTGTCGCGGACATGCTCGCCGACATACCGGTTGCCTTCCTTGATCAAGTCAAAGGCGGTAAGTTCTTTAGTCGCGGCAGCAGCCGCCAGCGGCAGAGCCAGCAGCAACAGAATTGAAGCTGTATTTGTCATTTTCATTCTATTATAAACGGCACAACATTTTGCCCACATGAGGCCAGAATTCAGCAAAAAGCGGGCCGCGCGCAATCCTATTAAGTGGCTCAGAACAAGGCATTTGTGCTGTTCCCTGTAAAAAAACCGGCACGCCACGCTCGTGTCGTGATCACCGGCGCCGGCGTCGTCTCCGCCCTGGGCGTCGGCTGGCGAGCAAATGCTGCAGGTTTTCAAAGTGGCCGCGTGGCGTTCGGCCCCGTGACTCTTTTCGATGTTTCCCGGCAGCGAGCGAAGACAGCGGCCGAAGTCCAATTACCGGAATCGGCGCATGGCGATGATCGCGCCTTGCAGCTCCTGATGCTCGCCACCGAAGAGGCGTGGATACAGGCGAAATGGGAAGCGTCTGATGACCTTCCGTTGGTGCTCGGGACCACGAGCGGCGGCATGAGCCTGGGCGAAGCTTTTTATCAGCAGGCGATCAATACGCCAGGCAAACGTCGCGGTCAGCCGACCCGCGTTCTGCACTATCAACCGCAACGACAAGCCTTGGAACTGGCGACCGCATTCGGCTTTGCCGGACCGATCACCATCATCGCGAACGCATGTGCATCCGGCGCCAATGCTATCGGGCATGCCTTCGAATTAGTGCGCTCAGCCCAGACGCAACGCGTGCTCACAGGCGGGTACGATGCGTTAAGCCATTTGGTATATGCGGGCTTCGATTCCCTTCAAGCCCTTTCCACGACGCAATGCCGCCCGTTTGATGCTGCGCGCGATGGGTTGGGATTAGGCGAAGGTGCGGCCATGCTGTGCCTTGAAAGTTTGGAAAATGCGCAGCAACGGGGCGTCGAAATTCTTGGAGAAATCATCGGTTACGGCGCCGCATCGGACCCACACCACCTCACACAGCCGGATCCGGAAGGCAGAGCCGCCTATCAAGCTATGTCGGCCGCTTGCGAAGATGCATGCATCCGTGCTGAGCAAATAGATTATATTAATGCGCATGGTACCGGTACACCGTTGAACGATTCCGCGGAAGCGCTGGCGGTCACTCGACTCCTGGGGAACGCGTCCGCTCGCATGCGGGTGAGTTCTACCAAATCGAGCGTTGGGCATTTACTCGGCGCGGCCGGTGCAATCGAGGCCGTAGTCTGCCTGATGGCGTTGCGTGAAGGCTGGCTGCCGCCGACGGCCACGACACGGGAGCCCGACGGCTTGTGCGCTTTTTCCTTGGTGCGCGAACCGATGCGGGTCGAACCTCAGTGCGTCCTGAGCAATTCATTTGGTTTCGGTGGCGCTAACGCCGCGCTTGTCCTGCGGAGGTACGCATGAGCACGGTCGCGGTTGGGGGAATTGGGGTGGTATCGCCTGCCGGCTGGGGGTTGAAGGCGCTGCGCCAAACGCTCGCGAGCGGAACGCCATGCGCAGTGCAGCAGCTACCGCGTCCCGGATTAAACAAGCCGCTGAATATTCGCCCCGTGCCCCCGCCCGCAGAGCGCCCGGCATGTTTTCAACATCCGCGACTGCGGCGTGCCAGCGCGATCACGCGCTTCGCGGTCTCGGCGGGCCTGGAGGCGCTGGGAAAAAATGAAGTGCGGCGATTGGGAATCGTTACCTGCGTTATGTCCGGGTGCGTGCAGTATTCGAGGCGATTCTATCATGAGGTGCTGGAGAATCCGGCCGGTGCGAGCCCCCTATTGTTTCCCGAGACGGTGTTTAATGCGCCCGGCAGCCACCTGGGTTCGGTGTTGGGCACTGTATCAATTAATTACACATTAGTCGGGGATCCAGGAACGTTTCTGCAAGGGATCGCCCTGGCTGCCACGTGGGTTGCTGAAGAACGGCTCGACGGCTGCCTCGTCGTCGGCGCAGAGGAAGTTGATTGGGTCACTTCCGAGAGCTTCCGCATGTTCGACAAAGGCTTTTTGCTCGCTGAAGGCGCAGGCGCGATTTACCTGCGGCAGCCCCGTCAGGAATCCGAAGTCACGCTCGAATGTGTGACCGATTCGCATCTCTATGCGGGACGCACACGCGCGGCGGCCGCGAAAGCCATGCAGTCGCAACTGCCAACGGCTGACTTGCTCGTTGATGGAACGCAAGCCATGAAACGCTACGATCGGCCGGAAATTGAAGCATGGAGCGATTGGGACGGGCAACGTATCTCTCCTAAAGTCCTGCTCGGCGAAGGCTTAATGGCGGCATCACCGTGGCAGTGTATCACCGCCATCGACGCATTGCAGCAAGGCCGCTGTTCGTCGGCACTGGTCAGCATAGTCGGTTGCAATCAGCAGGCGATCGGCGCGCAATTCGTTCGCGCATGAGAAACATTTTACTCACCGGCGCGAACGGCGGGCTGGGCGTTGCCATCGCGCACGCCTTCCTGGAGGAATCCAAAGAGAATGTCCTGTGGCTTGGTGTGCGCAAAAATCGCCAGCACGCCGAACAACTCGCAGGAAATCTGTTGGACCTGGACGTCACCAACCCAGCGGCTTGGCGTAACGCCTTGAAAGCAATCGGCCGCGTGGATGTCCTCGTCAACAATGCGGGCACGCATGAGGATGCTTTATTGGCCACCATGCCGGTTGAATCATGGGAACGCGTGCTCGCTGCGAACCTGGACGCGGTCTTCCACGGATGCCAGGCCGTATTGCCGCCGATGATTGCGCAGCGCGCCGGCCGGATCATCAACATCGCTTCGCTGAGCGCTTTGCTCGCGCCTGCGGGCCAAACCAATTACGCCGCGGCCAAGGCGGGCGTTGTCGCCCTCACCCAGTCCCTGGCCAAAGAGGTTGCCCGCCTCGGCATCACTGTAAACGCCATCTGTCCAGGGTACGTCGAAACCGACGCCCTCGCCAGCCTGCCCGAGGAACAGCGCGCCGCCGCCCTGGCCAAAATCCCGATGCGTCGTTTTGGCAAACCGGCTGAAATCGCCGCCGCAGTTCGGTTTCTGGCTTGCCCCGAGGCGAGTTACATTACAGGTTCTGTGCTGAAGATAGACGGCGGAATTTTGTAGTATGCAACCCCTGAAAGAGCGCATCAAACACCTCATCGTTGAGACCCTCATGTTGCAAATGAGTCCCCAGGAAATCGCCGACGATCAATTGCTCTTTGGTCCCGGCAGCCTCGGCCTCGATTCCGTCGACGCCCTTCAACTCGTCGTGATGCTCGACAAACATTTTGGCGTGAAAATTCCCGATTCCAACGCGGCGCGCGAAATCCTGCAGAATGTCGCCACCATTGTCGCAGCGGTCGAGAGACAATTGTCAGGTCCTGCGAGTTAAGCGCGTTTTGTTTCTATTCGCGTAAACAAAATCGTTTCGGCGTCCTCGCCGTATTCGCCACGCGTGACGGGTTCGCCTGTGGGAGAGATGACCAGAGAACAGCCGATGCATTTACGCCCTTTCCATGGACCATCGGTGATTGGACCCACGTTGCTGCAGCCCGCGATCCACAGCCGGAACTCCCGCGCAACCGGCTGATAACTATCCAGCCAGAGCTGCCCGTAAGGATCGCGCTCGTTATTGTGGCGGGCATCCACAGCCCAGGCGCACGGCGAAAGAATAATTTGCGCTCCCATCACTCCCAACGTGCGGCTGATGACCTGGCCCTGGACGAAAGCGTCGGCGCAGATCATTACACCGAACGTGCCCAGAGGCGTATGCGCAACGTTCAGCCGATCGCCGCGGCCGTAAAGATCGTGCGCAATATCCAATTCGTTCAGCTTGCGATGATGCAGCAGCAGATCGCCTTCGGGACCGACAAGCACCGCTGAGTTATAGATCCGCTCGCCATCGCGTTCGATCACCCCGCTACAAACATAAATCCGATGTTCGCGAGCCAACTGGCGTAACGCGGCGCAGCTCTGCCCGTCCGGGATCGCGTCGGCTTCTTTGCGCGCCGACCCATGCGTCCAGCCCAGCGGCATCGCTTCGGGCAACAGGACGACTCCGGCGCCCTGCCCGGCTGCGCGGCCGACCAACTCGCCTGCGTGTTGCAGGTTGCCCTGCTTCTGGCCGCCTTCAACACGCATTTGGATCATCGCCAGCGTGAAATTCATTTCCGTTCGGAACGAATGCCAATCCAACACATCGCCCCGGCCAGACAGATCACGCCGCCAAGTGCGATCCCGACCGGCCAGCCCAGCCATTTGCTCACATACGGCGTGATCACCGGCGCAAGCATCCCGCCGCCATTCCCGCCCGTGTTCATCAGCGCCGCCGCGGTGCCGCCAAACGTCCCGCCAGCTTCAACAATCGTTGACCAGAAGGCGCCCTCGGCCGCGCCAACAGCCCCCAACGCCAGGCTAAACCAGAAGACAATCCAAAAAGGCGTTTTAGCAAGCACACCACAGCCCAGCAGGACTGCACCGAGCGTCATCCCCGCCATCGGCACCATAGACCGTCGCGCCGAACGATCCGAAAGCCAGCCGCCAATCGGCATGCACACCGCCATGGTCAACGGCGGAATCCCGGCATAGTACAAACTTGCCTGTTTGCCGAGATGCAGCACGTCATCGAAGTAATAATGCATCCAATAAAAGAACAGATATTGGAAGTAGCCGATAGCGGCATAACTCAGCGTCAGAAGCCACACGTTGCGATTCCGAATCAGGAAGCCCCACTCGGAAGTCTCTGTTCGGTCACATCGTTCTTCGCGTCGTGGCGAAACAATCAACCAAACAATACCCACCACCGCAGTCAGAAAGCCGGTCACGAGGAACGCGCGGGGCCAATCGAGATTCGCGATCAATGAACCGAACGTTTTATAAGTGCAAGCGATGCCGAGTAGCGCCGCGCCAGTGATTAAACCATTCACAACGTTGCGCTTCGATTCCGGAATCCAGAGACCTACAGCCGTTGCCGCCGCAGGATGAAGCGGAACCGTAACCAGCCCCATCGTACCCCTGACCACGAGCAAGCAAAACCAGACCACGCTCGCCTCCATCCAGCCGACGGCGCCCGTCAACATGCAAAACGCCGCCGAACCCAATCCGACAACCGCCAACGCGATGCGCGGCCCGAAGCGATCGATGAACAAACCACCCGGAATCATGAATATCGTATAGACCAGGAGAAACGCCGAATAAACCATCCCCATCTTTTCCGGCGCGATCCCGTACTGCTTCATGATCCGCTCGTCTCCCGCCACGGACATGCTGATCCGATTGAGATGGCTGATGAAGCAAAACGCCATCAACAAACCCACGACACTCCAACGAACTGCCTGTTTGGTTCCTGTGCGGGGTGCGGTGCCGGTCACGCCGGCATGTTGAAACGAACGTGCTAAAAGGAGAAGCGAAATTGCCGGGTTAAAGGCTCGCCGCCTTTAATCGTCGCGTCTGAACTCAACACTCCCCAGGCGTTCCCAGGTAAACACAAGCCGGTCCGGATTCACCACCGTGAGTTTGCCCGGGATGAACCGCGGGTTCCGAAATTCGCTTTCGGCGATCTGCCCTTCACCGTGCCCAGTGCGTAGATCGGCGCGCCACGTGATCGCACCGCCAGGGACATGTTCGTCGCCCGTAATTTTCACCGCCTCAAGGTGCTCGCCACGCTGAGAAATGCGAACTACTTCGTCGAAATGGCCAGGATAATAGCCAATCCATTCGCCCGAGAAATCTGTTTCTACACTAACCATAACTTGTGGAATTCCTCCTCCCGCCTTACTTACAAGCGTGACTATAAGCGCACATTCGGCATCAGAAAAGGTCGCATTTCCCCCCGGTATGGGAAACGCCTACCTGTTCGCGATGTTCAATGCGCTTTCCTTCCAGATCATCATCAATAGCCCTATGGTGCTCTACGCCAAGAGCCTGGGGGCAAGCGCTACCGTGCTTGGCATAATCGTCGGCATGATGCCACTCTTGGTCGTTTTCCAGATCCCGGCCGCCCATTACGTCGGCCGTGTCGGTTATCGCCGCTTTGTTTATGCGGGATGGGGCACGCGCGTGATGTTCATTTTCGCCATGGCGCTCGTGCCACTCACGTCGCGCTTTCTCGCGCCCGCGACCCAAATCTCGCTGCTGCTGCTGTTGCTCTTCGGATTTAACCTTTCGCGCGGCATTTCCAGCGCCGGCTGGCTGCCGTGGATCACCGCACTCGTCCCAGGCGAAGTGCGGGGACGCTATCTCTCCCGTGATGCCGCATTCATCAGCATTGCCAGCTTCGTTGTGTTCCTGTTGGCGGCATTGTGGCTGGGTTCAGATCCCAAACCATGGCAATTCGCGGTGCTATTTGCGTTTAGCGCAATCATGGGCGCAATGAGCCTGGTCTTCCTTAAGCGAATTCCCGAAGTCGAAGTGCCGCCGGAACGCCGCGTCGCGAATGTGCCCGTGCCCTGGGGCGAGATGCTGCGATTTCCGCCCTTCCGGAAAATCCTCAAGACCGTCGTTGCATGGTCATTCGCTTATGGCGGGATGACCGCCTTCACCGTGGCCTTTCTGAAAGTACAGATCGCGATGCCGGAGCGGACAATCCTGTTAGTGAACTCCCTATTCTTCGTCGGCGGCCTGAGCAGCTTGTGGTTTTTGGGTTCGCGCCTCGATCATTTCGGCAGCAAACCCGTGCTCACCTTCGCCATGTTCCTGTGGGTGCTGATTGTCGCGGGCTGGGGACTGGTTGCCGGAAAAGTAATGCCGTTCAGCTTCGGGTTGATTCTCGCCCTGCATTTCCTCATGGGCCTTTTTGCCGCGCTCGTCAACATGTCCAACACGCGCCTGGTGATGGCTGTCGTGCCCATTATGGGGCGCGACCATTTCTTTGCGCTCTTCTCGGTCTTAAGCAATGTGGTCCTCGGGCTCTCGCCGATATTTTGGGGCTTGCTGATCGACGCCGTGGGCAGCGTTCAAAGTCCGCAACTTTGGTTGGAATGGAACCGCTTCGCGGTCTTTTTCGCCGGTGTCATTGCCGCCTTGCTCGTGACGCTTTATTACGTGCGGCACCTCGAGGAGCCCCACGCCGCCAGCGTCGAGCATCTGCTCCACGACATCCTCATCCAATCCCCGCAGCGCGTCTTCCTCCGCCTCTGGCCGCGTTAGCGCGGGCCGCGCCTAACCGCTGGCTACTTCGCTTCCGGCTTTTCGGCGCCGGGCGGCAAGGGCGGTGGCTTCGGCGGATCGGTTTTGGCGGTGTCTTGCGTCTTCGGAGGCTCGATCTTCGTTTCTTTCTTCTCGTCCTTCTTCTCTTCCGTCTTGGGCTCTTCCTTCTTTTCCACGAGAAGTTCCTTGCGATCTTTAAAGAGCGGCTCGATCGAGTAACGCGGAACAATATAGGTGTACTGCGCCAGCGCTTTCTCGTTCTTCAATTTCTCTTCCAGCTTGTCGACTTTGTCTTTGAATTCCTTGTCGAGCTTGGCTTTGTCCTCGGGCTTCTCTTCTTTGCCGGGCGCACGCTCTTTATTGAACGTGCCATTCACCGCCACCTGCAGATAATGATCGTCGCGATCATCTGCGACCTTCTTGCCGATTTTAACGTCGTAGCTGAAGCCATCGAGGGTGTCGATCTTCGCCACTACGGGCTTGTCCATGCCGGTCTGGTCCGGCGCAGAATTCGTAGCGACATCCGTGAATGAAGGATACGCGAGAACGCTGGTTACCGATCCGGCTTTGCCGCCATCAAGCTGTTCACCAGCCTTGGCATCGACGAGCTTCCATTCATTGGTCTCGCTTTCGCGCGCGATCTTCCAGGTGTTGGTCACGTTGGGAGAACTGACCGCAATCGATTTGTGTTTCTCAATCTTAAAGAATTCCTTGTCAATCCAATCGCCAGGCTTGACTTCGACGTTCGCAAACGGCTCAGACACCACCGCGGCGCTCTTCACGTCGTTGCCGACGATCAAGTAACGGCCATCAGGCCATCCACCGGCGCCACCGCCCCCGAAGGGATCATTGCCGGCGTGCGGATTATCGCGCATATGCTTCTTGCCGAGTAGCAACGTGTTCAGCAGTTTGCCACTCTTGTCCTTGAACTCCACGACTGTGCCGGACTGCGGCGTGAGTTCAAGCCGCGCGAGCTGCTTTTCCGTGATCCGCACCGGTTGCGCGACCTTCAGGTCCCACACCTTGCGCAAAAATTCGCTCACACTGCCAAAGTTCGCAGGATAATCACGTTCCGCGACCACCCAGCGCCCATCCTTCCGCGTGAGGTTCATCTGCTCGCTGCCGTGTTTCACGGTAATGCGCTCCACATCGTTGATGGGAAACTTCTGCACCACCTGCTGGCCAATCCTCTGGTTGGAGGTCGCCTGCATTTTGTCTCTGTTCTTCGAGATGAAAATTGCTGCTCCGCCGATCACCAGGCCGGCCACGATCAAGACTGTAAGTTGTTTACGATTCATCGGGATACGCGATTTTTTGCACGTTGACGTTTAAAAATTCCCAGGCCAATGCCAAATGCGGTCACCAGCAAAGGCATACCCGCGATATTGGTCCATTTG
>DATENK010000327.1:0-4557 GCA_035275085.1 Verrucomicrobiia bacterium
AGTTCGTTGCCGTGCGCTATCGGCCTAACGAAGTGACGTTTGTGCCAGATCAGAACTGGATCGATGATGGGCTCCGGCAAGGCGCCGGAATTTCGCGATCGATCACCTTGCCTGACTGGGCGATTGAAAAATTGGAGACCAAAGCAAGCGTCTATGCGCTAACACCTGGGATGCAGTATTCGGGATATGCTTTCGAACTCACTGCTTCGCGTAACGTGCAGCATTACATCCTGAAAGTAATTCTTCCCCTCGTTCTGATCGTGATGATGTCATGGACCGTTTTCTGGATCGATCCGACAACCTCCAACACCCAGTTCAGCATCGCCGTAACGTCCATGCTGACCCTGATTGCGTATCGCTTTGCGGTCGACAGCGAATTGCCGCGGCTGCCGTACATGACGCGGATCGATGTCTTTTTTCTGATCAGCACCCTGCTCGTCTTCTTTTCGTTGATCGAAGTTTTGGTCACCACAATCCTCGATAACAAGCGTCAGAGCGCGCTAGCCAAGAAGCTCGATCGCTATTGCCGGGTAATCGTTCCGGCAATTTTCGTTATCGCTTCGATAGCCATTTTTGGCAGTCCGCGCGGATAGCTCAGGCGACCATGAGGACATCCGCCTTCGCGCGAGGCTACGGCGCGACAAGGAGGACAGAAGACAGAGGTCGGAAGTGGCCGCGTCCCGCGCTTACCTCGCCGCGATCCCGCTTGCGTTTGTGAGCTCCTGGATCGCCAGCACGCTGTACGTGTTTGCCGCGCCCTTGTGATTGATTCCCGATCCTCAAATTGAGAAGGCCCTAACGAAGCGCGGGCATTGACCCTTTGCCACAATGCCCGCTGCTACTGGCGCGGTGCTCGCGTCAAAATTCGAGATGGTCGTTTTTCTAAATAAATCGCTCCGGCAAATCCTACCGGGCGGTAGGTCCGCGGCCCAGATGGGAACCGAATCAAAGAAAAGCCACCTGCTACGATGCGCAAAATTACCAAACAGCAATCAGCCTTCTTTAATCCCCGAATTTTTGCCGGAATCTCTCTTGCCGGAATGGGAATGCTGCTGGGCTTCTTAAGTCTGGCTGCTACGCCAACCAGTGGAATACTGACGGAATCGCACACCGCCTCTAATCCGCTTACTTATACCGCCGGCCCATTTTTCGCGCCGAACGTCTTCGGCAACACCATTCCCGGCGAGTGCGAGCCCGATCCTTCCTTCCCACTCGTTCCCTGCGACATCTACAAGCTGACCGTCACCCTCCCGGACGGCTACGAGACGGCGCATCCAAACACGAGCGTGTTGGTGCGAGTGGAGTGGGGAAATCCGGCGGCTGATTTCGACCTATATTTTTGGGACGCAGCGAGCTGGAGTGGCGGTGACAGTTTCCCGCAGGGCAGCCCGCTCGCGCGGTCTGTGCAGCAGGCCACCACTTTTGAGCAGCTGGAAATCCCAGCCCTTGGCGGTACGCATCAGTACGTGGTCCAAGTCAGCACCACTCTGCCCGCGGGACAGAGCTTCAGCGGGAAAATGTTCCTGGCCCCGGCGACAATCGCTCCCGTTGTGCCGCCGGGAAATGCGGCCGGCATTCCGCCGCGCTTTGAACTGTACGTGCCCAGTGACGCGTCCGGTGCTCCTTCCGCAAAACTTGGAATATTCGCAGCCGAGCCGACCATTTTCGGAAACCCACTCACGGGGAACGTCTTCATGATCGCGGTCTATGAAGTCTTGCGGGCGACCTTCGACGACTCCACTTCCCCGGCAAAGGTGACCTGGGTGCCGAAGGATCAGCCGACGAATATCAGCAATCACGTCACACTGGATCCGATCTTGTGGGGCGATTCACTTCCGCATGGTAACCCGCCGACCCATCGTCTTTTTTCACTGCAACTTGCCGGCGGTCAATCACTCTCGGACTACAGCGACGACGACGGGGAAACGTGGCTGCCAGCGTTGAGCGGTGGCATCCTGAGTGGCGCGGACCATCAAGGCTTGGGCGGGGGCCCTTATCCGCCGAACGTGTTCCCGCCGATCAGGCACCCGTTGTATCCGAACGCGCTCTATTACTGTTCGCAACATGTGGCGGCGGCCTTTTGTTCGCGGAGCGACGATGGTGGCCAGACATATGGGCCGATCGTGCCAATGTACGAAGCAGGAATTACCAGGTGCGTAGGCCTGCACGGCCATCCCAAGGTCGCGCCGGATGGCACTGTCTATGTGCCAGACAAGGGGTGCGGTCTCGACACACCTGTGCTCGGCAACGGGAACGTGAGCGCAATCGTATCGACGGACGCCGGCAGAACCTGGACGGTTAAAATGGTGCAGGACAGCACGGGCGGCCTCACCAGTAAGGGCGATCCGTCAATCGGCATCGATAAAGCCGGCAAGGTGTATCTCGCCTATCAAAATCTAGCTGATAACCACTTGCGAGTTACGACCACGACTAACCGAGGCGACACCTGGACGCCGAGCGTCGATGTAGGCGCGCTTGCGGGGGTTAACTACGCGGTCTTTCCAGCGGCGACGGCAGGAGATTCCGGGCGCGCGGCAGTTGCTTTCTTCGGCTCCACTTATAATGGGCCAATGACCGACTTTGGGAGCATGGCATTCCCGGGGGTGTGGTACCTCTACATAGCCACTACCTATGATGGCGGGAACACCTGGTTCGTGACGAATGCTATGCCGGACCAACCGGTTCAGGGCGCCTTCGGTGGGATCGGCAACGGCGGTGACAATCGCAATCATTACGACTTCATCGACTGCGAGATTGACGGACAAGGTCGAGTCATTGTCTCCACTACTATCGGCTGCGCCGGAAGCTGTCCGCAAAACGGGGGCCCGAACACCTTCCAAACCCTCGGCAACATCGTGCGCCAGTCAGGTGGACGGCGCATGTTGGCGACATTTGATCCAGTCGAGCCCGCAAAACCGCAGCCGCCGTTGATCAACGGCTACCGCACATCGCAGTTTGTTTCGTTGAGCTGGCCCGAGGCAGATGGGAGCGGCCTTCCGGTCACTGGCTACAATATTTATCGCAGCATCAACAGCGGTCCGGAAACAAAGATCCTCGGTCCGACTACACAGCGTCACCTGGTCGATCCCGCCGACTCAGCACAGACCTACAGCTACCGCGTTACTGCCTTGAACTCACAAGGTGAAAGCAACTTCAGCAACATCTTCGCACCGACGGTTGGACAGAACGCGCCGCATCCGGAACTGTCGTGCTCGCTGCCGGGTCAAGTCTACGCTGACCGCACCAGCGAGGGCGGAACCTTTCCCAACAACGACATCGCGAGCTTCAGCATCGCTGAACCGTCGAACATGCCGGGCAAGCTCGTGTTCGTGATCAACAATACACAGCCCGAACTCGTGCAGGGTGGTAACTCTGATTTCTACGTCTTCTTCGATCCAGCACGTGGCGCTAAGACCTTGCGACTCAGCCTCAGCGATATGCAGGTTACCGACTACAAGAATGGACAGTTCGTCAGTACCTGCGGCACCGCTGGCACGGATGACTGCCGCGATTGGCAACCCGTCGGTCCGCTCGACCCGGCTAGCGGCATCCAAGCAGATGGCAGTGTCTGGTTGGTGATCGATAAGGCGACGTTCGACATTCAGAAGGGCGACGTTCTACTGGGCGTCTTCATTCGTGAAGACACCGTTGGTAATCCTTCACGCATTCTCGCATCGGACTTCGCCGGTGGCCGCCAGGACTATTTGGTGGTGGGCAATGATTTCTGCACCACTCCGCCGATTCCAACAAAGATTGTTTCGCGCAAGACACATGGCACCGCTGACTTCGATGTCGATTTGTTACCGCCAGCAGCAGGAATAGAGTGCCGAAGCGGCGGAGCGAACGGTGTTTTCAAAATCATCGTCACCTTCCCCTTGCCAGTGACTCTTAGCGGCAGTCCACAAGCCTCGGTCACTTCTGGCACCGGGACCGTCAGTAATGTAACCATCAATGGCACTGAAGTAGTGGTGGACCTAACCGGCGTGACCAACGCGCAAAGGCTTGTGGTCACTCTCAACGGCGTGAGCATCGGTGGCGGGTCAGGGAATCTTCCAGTGAATGTTGCTTTCCTGTCCGGGGACACCAATGAGGATGGCGACGTTAACTCGGCTGATATTTCGCAAACGAAATCGCAATCGGGAACAGCCCTGATGAATTCGAATTTCCGCACCGATGTAAACATCGACGGGGCCATCAATAGCGCTGACATCTCAGCGGTGAAATCAAGGTCGGGCACAGGCCTTCCGTCCAGTGCCAGTGCCGATTCGCCAACGACAACTCCGCCGCCTTCAACCGCAACCACCCCGGCCCCGGCCAAAAAGCGGCAGATCCCAACATCCCGTCTCACGCAGCCGCAACGTTAGGCGGATTGCCGTGTTCCAGCATTTTTTCTAAAAATAAGCCGCCCCGGGGATGCACCCCGGAGCGGCTTCCCTTGTATCCTAATTGTTAATTTGCCGGCCGGCCGGTCAGACGAAGGCTTTCGAAATTGTCCACGAATTCCGGCTCCAGCGCGGTGCCGTCGGGGTTGCGTGTGAAAGCCAGAAACTGATCACG
>DATENK010000328.1:0-4317 GCA_035275085.1 Verrucomicrobiia bacterium
ATTGTGGAGGATAGTGGTTTTTCTGCTGGTGATTGGCGGGGGTAAGTTGTTTGCCGGTGTGGAAGGGGGCGCTGGGAGCGGTTCGGCCAGGACGAATGGAATTACCGCGGAGGAGATCGTGCGGCGGATGGTGGCGCGGGCGGATGAGGCGACGAATGGGAGTCCGCGGGCGAATTATGTTTATTTCAAGAAGTCGACGACCGAGAAGTTGAACGGGAAAGGGAACGTCGAGGAGCGGAAGGAGAAGTTGATCCAGATCACAGGCGGCAAGGGCAGTGTCGTGCAGATCAAGGTGAATGGAAAGCCACTCTCGGCGGAGGAGTTAAAGAAGGCCGAAGCGGAGGTGCAGGCGGAGGATCAGAAGATGAACGATTCGCGGGTGGCGCGGCGAAGTGATAATTTTGAGCGGTTGCTGACGGGGGATCTGGTGTCGCGGTATCGGTTTGAATTGGTGCGGGAAGAGCTGCTGAACGGGCGGCGGTCGTATGTGTTAAATTTTCGGCCGGCGGCCGGCGAGTTGCCGGTGCGGGAAATGTCGGACCGCTTTATCAATAATTTACGCGGCGTCATCTGGGTGGATGCGGAGGAATACGAGATCGCGAAAGCCGATTTGGCGTTGCAGTCAGAGGTCACATTGTGGGGCGGGATTTTGGGTGCGTTGCGCAAGTTCGATTATAAAGTGGAGCGCGTGCGCGTGGATGATGGGGTATGGTTTAATCGGCTGAGTCGGGGCGAGTTCGCGGGGCGGAAATTTTTGGATAATGTGTCGCTCAGGACGCGTTCGGAATGCACTAATTTTGAGCGGATTGGGGTGAGGGAAGCGCGCAGTCGTTGAGGCGGACGCTTAGGCGAATTCGAATTTTTTCTGGCGGCTTGGACGGCGCGGAGCGTGGCGCGTGGATTTGGCCCAAGCGAGTAATTGTCTCACGGGCATAAAATTGATGATCAGTTCCGGCGGATATTGCGTGAGCAAAGCAGCAGCCAAACCCAGCTTCATTTGATCCAATTCCGTTGGCCGATGGGCATCTGTATCAATTGAAATTTTTACTCCGGCGTCGCGGGCCAGCGGGAGTAACTCAAGATCAAGATCCTGCCGGTCGGCGTAGCAATTGATTTCGAGCGCCTTGTCCAGACGCGCCGCTTGCGCGAAAATCGTCTTCCAATCCGCAGCCAAACCGATGCGATGATTATAAATGCGTCCTCGCGGATGCCCGAGAATATTCACGTCCGGATTGTTCAGGGCCGCGAGATAGCGTTCCGTTTGGTCTTCGGTCTTGCGTAATGCCGAGTGAAAGGAGCCGATCACGATATCCAATTGGCTGATGGTGTGCGGTTCAAAATCACCCGTCCCTTCCGCGCTGAGATTCAGCTCGATGGAGCGCAGGACACGAAAGTTACGCCCCGCGGATTCGAAGTGTTCATTCGCTTGCGCAATCTCAACGCCTTGCTGCGCGAGCTCCCGTTCGTCGATTCCGCCGGCGATTTTCAGTCCCTTGGCGTGATCGCTGATCGCGATGTATTCATAATGCCGCGCAACCCCTTCCTCCGCCATTTCGCGGACGGACACCGCGCCATCGCTCCAGGTTGTGTGCATGTGCAGGTCGCCCCGGTAACGCCGAGCCCAGCCTGGATTCGTTTTTAACACCGCCTCGGCCTGCGCCATCGTGAGGAAATTTCTGCGGATTGGCGGCGGCGCAAACGGCGGCGGTTTCTCGAGCCAACCTTGAATCACCTTCGCCAGATATGGGCCGACGCTCGACAACGTCGTCAGCGCCACGCCCTCCGCCACAAGATTCGCCGCCTCGTGCGGCCACCAAAACGCCATGCGCGCCGCCCGCGCGAACGCCCGCTGCAAATGCCCGTGCGCCTTTTCCGCTTCCAATGCGAGCCATTCCGCAATCATTCCGTTGTGGATGTGAGGCGCTCCTTTCGGCACCCGCTAATGTAGCACGCCTGGGCATACTTTTCACTTACTTGGAATCGATTCGGATCGGACCCGGCGATACCGAACCTTGCGAAAGATAAAATTCGCTAGGGCCATCACGCCCGCCACGCAATGCGATAACTTTTTGGAACATATTATTAGCGGTTGCCAAATCGCCGCGCACGCGGGCATCCAAGGCCTCGGCGAAGAGTTCGCTCCACGATGCCTGCTCAGTAATTACTTCGTAAAGCTCAACTGGCTCGGTCGTTCCACTCAGCACGAATTGACCGATGCAGCGTGTGAGAATTTCTGGCGGCAGACCTTGGCGAGTCGCTTCGGTGATGAGGATGTCTGTGCCGAGCAGCTTGTTGAGTGATTCAAGGCGGGACGCCAGGTTCGTCGTCGCGCCGATCGTAGCATAGTCGAATCGAAACTCGGAACCGAGGTTGCCCGCGAGGACCGAGCCGCTGTTAATGCCAATACGCGTCCGCAAGCGCCGGCCTGCAATCTCGGTTTTGCTTTCGTCAATGATCCTGCACGCTGCCAGCACAGCATCCCGCCGATGATTTACGTTCCCCAACGGCGCGCCCCAAACCGCCATTACCCCATCGCCGAGGAATTTAATGATGGTTCCATCCCGTTCGAGGATATGTCGGGTGGTACGGGTAAAGTACGTAGTCAGAACTTTTGAGACTTCGGCGGGAGCTAGTTTCTCGGACATAGTGGTGAAACCCGCGATGTCGGTGAACATCACAGTGGCTTCCACCTGTTTACCTCCCAAGGCTAGGTCGAATTCGCTGCGCGCAATCTGATCGGCAAGATGTGGCGACAGATAGACCGAAAAAGCTTGGCGCAATCGCTGGCGTCTTTTCGATTCATTCACATAACGCCAGCCGACCGCCCAAGCCAGCGCCATCGGCATTTGTACCATTGCAGGTGCCGCCCACGTCCACCAAATACATTGGTAATGCTGGAAGTATACGGAAATGACGAAAATAATTATAGCGGCGAAGACACCGACCACGATGGCTGTCCACGGCCGAAACAGTGGCAACCCGATTCCCAAGGCACAGCCACACAGGACGACGAGTAAAAGCTGCGCCCGCTGACTGGCGACTATCAGCCAATCGCCGTACAGCAAATTCAACAACGATAACGCGTGCACCTCCGCGCCCGTCGAAAAGCGCGTGCCGAATCGTGAATGTGGATTGCCGAATTGATCGCGTTCAGCTCCGACAGTTGCAACCGTTTGACGGCCACCCACGATCACAATCTTGTCTTTGAAATATGACGTCGGTAAATCCTCTGCGTCTATTGCGCGGTCCAGGTCGGCCGACGAGAGTTTCCAGGGAGCACAATAATAATTAAGCCATTTAGGGATCAACCGCTGCTGGTCCGTTAGTTTTGCGCTGAGCACAGTTGCGGCCATCCAACTCACGCTCGGACATGATTCCGCGCCTCCATCGATCGTACGAATCGCATAATCCAGGTCCGGCGTAACCCTGCCAATTCCCCACGCCCTACACGAAGTCCGCAGTGGCTCGATCGGAGGCACCGGGGCTTCAGAAAACACGCTTCCTTGCAATGTCTTCATGTAATCCGCCACAAGCACCACTTTGCCGTTGCGTTTCATCGCTTCCGCAAACGCAGGATCGTTTTCAGGATCTGGGTTATCAAAGATAATGTCGTATAGAATCAGCTTGGCGCCGGCTTGTGTCAGCCGTTCGACCAATTTGGTGTGGTATCGCCGGTTCAACGGTGGTTCGGTCGGCTGGCCGAGCCTCACTTTGACCTTCGAGTCAATATAGACGAGCACCACCTCATCAGGGACTGAGTTCCGAACCACGAAAGGAAGGTCATAGCTGAAGCGCGCCAAGGCTTGGCCAACTTCCCAGTAAATCGTCGCAGCTCCGATGGCGATGGACAGAACCGCGCCTGCTGCGCAACTCAGAAACAGGCTGCGACGATCTTTGGTCATCCGGGCGTTAAAAATTCAATCGTAGTCGCGCGGCCACAACGCGCTCGCGTGGCAATTCGGCGTACACGTTCAACGGATTCAAGCGATAGTCTTCGTCTGTGATGTTAAGCACGCCGACGGAGATTTCGCCATGCAAACGCGGAAAGCGATAGCCAATGAAAGCGTTAACATGGACGAAACTGTCACCCGGTTCCGCCGGATTATATCCTTTGTTATGCTGCCAGTACCACTGTGTTTCCGCGCGCGCAAAAAAACCGGACGGGTGGTTGAACAAAAGGTAGCCGCCAAGCTGATGCAGTTCGCCACGCTCGAGGGTATTGAGGCGCGGGTTAACCGCCGGCAGGAGTTCAGGGAAGCGCGTCTCGAGTTCGGCCCAGGCGAAACGGTACAGAGCGCCCACGGACCACTCGCGCCC
>DATENK010000329.1:0-3945 GCA_035275085.1 Verrucomicrobiia bacterium
GTGCGCTATCGTCAGAGTCGCCTCGCCGACGCGGCCGCGGAATTCCAGGCGGCGCTGCGATCCAAGCCTGATTCGGAAAACGCGCACTATTTCCTCGGGCAGATTCGTCGCCGCATGAGCGACAACGAAGGCGCGAAGCAAAATTTCCGGGAGGCCTTGCGCATAAATCCGCTTTTCGAACCAGCCAGAAACGCGCTGGACGACCTTGCAACCAAACGCTAACCTCGCCGCGTAAACGAAAGGCCCACTATGCTAAAGCTTTGCGCACTTCTGTGCCTCGCACCTCCCGCCCTTTTCGCTGCTGCGTTGCCCCTCGTCGAGAACGTCGAATTTCAGCCGCTCGCTGCACAGGCGAAACGTATCCTTGAAGCTTCCGATTACCTGGGTTCCCCCATATCAAAAGATGACCGCCGCGCAATTGAGAGAGCAAGCACCGCGCAAGAAATCCAGCGCGCGCTCGACAAGTACTGTTTGTTCGGCGTGAACATCAATCCCGAGATGCGGGTCAAAGTCGCGCAAGGCGAAGCCAGGCCGGCGCTCCTCGAGCAAGGATGGCGGCAGTTTCTGGTAAAGGTGGCGAACGAATCGGGCACGACCGCTGCCTTGAAAGCCGAAAGCCCGAACGCGCAAAAACTCTTCAATTCCCCCAAGGAAGACGTTCCCAATCGCTGGCTTGAGTTGCAAATGTTCGATCAGCAACCGCTCCCGAAGACCCTTTCAGGGTTGACGTTGGAATATCGCATCATACAGCTTTACAGTCGGGACGCCGGCAAGCGCGACGCGAAGTTCGCATTCAACGTCGGCCAGGGCACGCAGGATATCGGCTTTCGAAATGAAGTGGACGTGCTCTTCAACTGCGAACCCGCGCAAGCCGTGACCTTCCGCGTTCGCGACGAGAACGACAAGCCGACTACGGCATCGTTCGTCATTCGCGATCAGCAAGGGCACGTTTATCCTTCACAAGCGAAACGACTTGCCCCTGATTTCGCGTTTCATCCGCAGGTCTACCGGTCGGATGGCGAAGAGCTGCGGCTGCCGGCGGGAAAATACAATATCGAGTTTTCGCGCGGACCGGAATCAATCGCGCGCAATCAAATGCTCGAGATCAGCAGCGGCACCCGCGAATGGAACTTCAAAGTCGAACGCTGGATCGATCCCTCAAAGCAGGGCTGGTGGTCCGGCGATCATCACATTCATGCCGCCGGATGCGCTCATTACGTCAAACCTACCGAAGGCGTCCACGCTGAGGACATGATCCGCCATTGTATGGGTGAAGACTTGAAGGTCGGCGCGAACCTGACGTGGGGTCCGTGCTTCGATTACCAGAAACAATTCTTTTGCGGCGCCGTCGACAAGGTCTCGCACTACCCATATCTGCTGCGCTATGATATCGAGATTTCCGGCTTCGGTTCGCATCGCTCCGGCCATCTCGTTTTGCTGCGGCTCAAAGACCAGATGTATCCGGGCGGCGATTCGAAAGACCATTGGCCGACCCTTTGCCTGAATTCGCTGCGTTGGGCAAAGAAACAAGGCGCCGTTGTCGGTCCGGCGCACTCGGGCTGGGGTCTGCAGGTCGCGGGCGACGAGTTGCCAAATTACAACATTCCAAAATACGACGGCATCGGCGCGAATGAATACATCGTGGACGTAACCCACGACATTCCTGGCCCGGGCGGCAAGCTAATGCCTGCCGTGGATTTTCTGTCGATGGTGGACACGCCTTACGTGTGGGAACTCAACATCTGGTATCACACCTTGAACGCGGGCTTTCGCACGCGCGTCAGTGGCGAAACGGATTTCCCATGCATCTACGGGGAGAAGGTCGGTCTCGGCCGCTCATACGTGCAACTCGGCGACAAGCTTGATTACGACGCATGGTGCGAAGGCGTTCGGCAGGGGCGTAATTACGTCAGTGATGGCAAGAGCCACCTCATGGACTTCAAGGTAGACAGAATTTCGGTCGGTCAATCCGGCAGCGAACTGCGGCTGAAGAAAGCAGGTAAGGTTCACGTTTCGGCCAAGGCCGCAGCTTATCTAGCGGAGTCTGCACCGAAGTCCAAAAAGCTTCGCGTGGATCAAAAGCCTTATTGGGACGTGGAACGTGCGCGCATCGAAGGGACACGCACCGTTCCCGTTGAAGTCATCGTGAACGGTTACGCCGTCGCAAAGAAAGACCTCACCGCCGACGGTAAGATCAGCGACCTCTCCTTCGACATTCCGATCGAGCATAGCAGTTGGGTCGCCATGCGCATCCTGCCATCGTCCCATACGAATCCGATCTTCATTGAAGTCGATGGCAAGCCTATCCGCGCCTCGCGCCGCAGCCTCGAGTGGTGCCTCAAGAGCGTGGACCAATGCTGGTCGCAAAAGAAAAGCGTCATCGCCGACGCCGAACTCGCCGGCGCTGAAAAAGACTACCAGCACGCCCGCGCCACCTACAAAACCCGCCTGGCCGAGTGCCAGGTGGATTAGAGGTCGCACGGGCATACAGCTATCGGATGGCGTGAATTCCCCCTTGTCGGTCTCTGCGCCTTGTTGTTAATTGCTTCGCTCGATGCATCGCCGGCATTCACATCACCACAAGCCGTATTCGCCCAAGAAGGTCATCAAACCGGTCCTCTTTATGTACATGGGGGAAGCGAAATCGGTTTTCGTCATCGGCGATTTCAACGACTGGGACCCCACGGCGCATCCGATGAAACAAGGGGTGGATGACGCGTGGCGGGCGGAAATTCCGATAGCCCATGGACACCATCATTATCTGCTGCTCGTGGACGGCAAGCCGATGCTCGATCCGCGTGCCTTCGGCATCGCCCGCAATGAAAGCGGCGAGAAGGTGTCGTTGCTCGCGGTGAGTTAAGCCAACGCTTCGCGGACGACTTTTCCGGAATTGATGGTTGGGCGCTCGGGGCGGCCGTTGTGGAGGTAAGTCAGCAGTTCATGGTCGAGGCCGAGGAGATGGAGAATCGTCGCGTGCAGGTCGTGAACGTGGACCCGGTTTTCGATCGCGCGAAGGCCGAGCTCGTCGGTTGAGCCCACGACCGTTCCGGCTTTTGCGCCGCCACCAGCCATCCAAATTGTGAAGCCCCAGGGGTTGTGGTCGCGGCCGAGCCCCTTTTCATTGAAGGGCGTGCGGCCGAATTCGCCGCCCCAGATCACCAGCGTTTCATCGAGAAGGCCGCGAGCTTTGAGATCGGTCAGCAGACCCGCGATCGGGCGATCGGTTTGTCGACAATACTTCGAATGATTGCCTTCGAGATCAGCGTGCGCGTCCCAGCCGCTGCCGCTCCCGGAATAACATTGCACGAAGCGCACGCCACGCTCGACAAGCCGGCGCGCCATGAGACAAATGCCGCCGTATTTTTTCGTCTCCTCCCGATCGAGACCGTAGAGTTTTTTCGTGGCTTCACTTTCCCTCGAGAGGTCCACGGCTTCCGGCGCTGTCGATTGCATACGCCAGGCGAGTTCGTAGGAATTGAGGCGCGCCGCCAGTTCGCTGTTATCGACCTGGTCCGCGGCGAAGCGTTGGTTCAATTTCGCGAGTAAATCGAGTTTGCTGCGTTGTTGCGCCGCGCTAATGCCCTTTGGAGGCGTGAGATGGTAGATGGGCGGGCCGTCCGTGCGGAATTGTGTGCCTTGATAAACAGCGGGAAGAAAACCGGAGCTCCAGTTTTTTGGGCCGCCAAATACCTCGGCAGCATCGTTCATAATCACGAACGACGGCAGGTTCTGGTTCACGGAACCGAGACCGTATGTGGCCCACGCGCCCATGGCGGGGCGCCCCGCCAGGATATCGCCGGTGTTCATTTGGCAGACGGATCCGACGTGGTTGAGCCCGTCCGCCCAGCAGGACCGGACCACGCACAGCTTGTCCGCATGCTGCGCGATGTGCGGGTACCAGTCCGACACCCAGATGCCGCTCTGCCCGTGCTGCTTGAACGTCCG
>DATENK010000330.1:0-10875 GCA_035275085.1 Verrucomicrobiia bacterium
AGACTCCCAGCATTGGGGCGAACGCCCCATGTTTGAAAATTCTTTTGGGAGGTCCACTTGCGCAGGTGCGATTTTGCCTGAACATTGAAGGCAAGCTAGCGGGCCATTGGAAGCAGGGGAAGCTGTCTATCCGCGAATGGAATGAAGAATAAGGAAATAAGCATTTTGATGCTGGAGGATGATACCGCCGATGTGGAGTTGACGCGTCACGCGTTGAGTTCTGGCGGCCTGAGTTTTGCCCTTACTCCCGTGGCTTCACGCGATGCATTCCTCGCGGAGATCGATCATCGCGCCCCCGATCTGCTGCTGCTGGATTATTCTGTGCCGGGCTTCGATGGTCTCTCGGCGCTGGAAGCAGCGCGGGAACGCGCGCCACAGATTCCCGCGATCTTCGTAACAGGAACGCTAGGCGAGGAAGTCGTGATCGAAATGCTGAAGAGCGGCGCGACGGATTATGTGCTGAAGACACGCCTGTCGCGACTGGTTCCGGCGGTGCAACGCGCCATGCGCGAAGCGGGGGTGCGTAACGAACGGAAACGCGCCGAGGACAAATTGCGGCGATCGCTGGAACAGCTACGCGCCTTATCGGTTTACTTGCAGTATGTGCGCGAGGACGAAAGGATTCGCATTTCGCGGCAGGTGCACGATGAATTGGGACAGGCGCTCACCGGCTTGAAGATGGATTTGTATTGGCTGGCGAACCGTCTGCCGAAAAAATTCCGCTCCGTCCACGAGAAGACGCGCGCAATGTCGTCGCATATCGATGAAACAATCCAGACCGTGCGACGGATCGCGACCGAGTTGCGGCCGGGGGTTTTGGATGATCTTGGATTAGTTGCGGCTCTTGAATGGCAGGCGCAGGAATTCCAGAAGCGGACCGGGATCGAATGCGTCGTCACCTCGGACTTGAAGGAAACGATTCTCGACCAGGACTTAAACACGGCGTTTTTCCGGATTTTCCAGGAAACACTGACGAACATCATCCGTCATGCCCAGGCGTCGCGGGTGGAAGTGCATTTGCAACAGGACGAAAGTGCGCTGGTGTTGGAAGTGAAAGACAATGGCCGCGGGATTTCCGAGGCGGAATTGAACGATACTCGGTCCATCGGCGTGCTAGGCATGCGCGAGCGGGCCGCGTTATTGCAGGGCGAACTGCAGATCACCGGTATTCCGGGGCGGGGGACGACCGTGACGGTGCGGATTCCGCTGGCGCGGGGAACGCAAACCAATGAACGCGAACATGAAGATTCTCATCGCAGACGACCACGCCATAGTGCGGCATGGCTTGAAGCAGATACTGGCCGACGAGTTTAAGAAGGCGAGCTTCAACGAAGCGCGCAATGGGCAGGAGGTGCTCGACTCGGTCTGGAAGCAGAATTATGACGTCATAGTTCTCGACATCACCATGCCGGGGCGCAGCGGGTTGGAAGTGCTCAAGGAGATCAAAAAGGCAAAACCTAAGCTCCCAGTGCTGGTGCTGAGTATGCACCCGGAAGACCAATTTGCGATGCGCGTAATCAAGTCTGGCGCGTCCGGTTACATGACCAAGGAAAGCGCCCCGGCTGAGTTAGTCGGCGCCGTGAAGAAAATCATCGCCGGTGGCAGGCACATCAGCGCTCCAGTGGCGGAACTCATGGCCAGCTACATCACCATGGACAGCAGCCGGCCGCCGCACGAACAACTCTCCAATCGTGAATTCCAGGTGATGCGCATGATTGCCTCCGGGAAAACGGTCAGCGAAATTGCGCGCATGCTCAACCTTAGCGTGCGCACGATCAGCACCTACCGCGCCCGCATTCTGGAAAAGACCGGCATGAAAACCAACGCCGAGTTGACGCATTACGCGTTCCAGCATTCGTTAGTTTAGTGACGTGCTATGGACTGCGTTCGGCAAACCGAAACGCCGACCGTGCTTTGGATTATGTCAGCGGCCAGACAGAGTAAGGAAGGTTTAAGTGTCCCCCTCATGGCCGTTTGGTTCTCGGCTCAAACTATCATTGCAGCGGTACCTCTCTTCACGTACGGGCAATATTGGCCAAAACAATGGCAAGAGCGCGTTCCCTGGACAAACATGGAAGACGTTCAAAGAGCTGTGGGAAAACCCGGAAAGGCTAGTCCTTACACTGAGGGTATTGTGCAGTGGGACTACGCGCGATGGTGGTCCGGAACCGCGAAGGTCTATTTCGAAACGAACGGCAAATTCAACCGAATATTTACCGAGTGGTAAGCGGCACGATTTTCGTCAGCCTGGTGCTACAACCGCTCGCGGCCAGCGTAACCAGTGTCGAGTTCGTGCCAATATTCGATGTCGTCTTCATCCTGTTCCCAGCAGAGGAAAACTTCGCGGCCGCCGATGATTGCCGGGAAATCGATCAGGCCGCGGTCCACGTCTTTGATCTGAATTTCGCGCGATTTGAATTCTTTGAGGACGGTCTTGATCTCCCAGAGCAGCTTCACCCAATTGTTTGCTGGTTCGCCGCCGACATCGCTGCCCGCGGCGAGGAGTGATGCGACCCGGGAATCCTGTTTACCGAATTGCGCGCGCAGGTCCGTCACCCGCTTGAGCCATCGGCGCACCTGGGGGAGCAAGGCGCGCGCCTCATCCCGAGTGTAATGCTTTTCGAAGCGATAGATCATGGGGCGCCAGTGTTGGACGATTCCGAGGGCGCGAACTTTTTCTTGAACTCATCCTTTGGTTCGATCGAAAACGCCTTTTTCCAGGCTTCCTCAGCTTTGGCCGGCTGTTTCATGGCGGAATAGATATCGCCAAGATGATCGTATAATGTTGCATCGGGTTCATCGGAAAGTTCGAGCGCTTTGAGCATCCAGGTCAACGCTTCTTTGGGCTGCTCGAGCTTATAAATGACCCAGGCCAGGCTATCGAGGTACGCGCCATTTTTCGGCTCAAGCTTCACGGCCCTTTCGATCATCTCTCGAGCTTCCTTCAAATTCACGCCGCGTTCCGCCCACATATAGCCCAAATAATTCATTGCGTCGCTGAAGTCGGGCGAGATGTCGAGGCACTTGCGTAAATATTTTTCGGCTTCTTCGAATTTCCCGGCGCGCTCGAAAGCGGCGCCCAACTGATAATAAAAGATGTGCGTGAGACGATTGGTGTCCGTGGCGCGGCCGATGACTTCGGCGGATGTATAATGGGCAATCGCGTTCGTGAAATCCTTCATGCGGCTGTATGCAAGACCCGCAAAAAATTCACCAGTGAAGGTGGCCTTGAACCGGGCTTTTGCTTTATCGAGCGTCTTTAGAGCCTCGGTGGGCTCATTCATGTTCACTTGCGACAATGCCAGGTCGTAATACGCCGGTTCGAAAGCGGGGTTGACCACGGTGGCGCGATGGTAATGTTCGGCGGCTTCCTTCCATTTCTTTTCTTCGAATGCGATGCCGCCAAGGAAATAGTGCGCCTGCGGATTCGTGGGATTGTTGCGGACGATGGCGTCGAGTTGTTCGGCGGCCTTCGTGCGGTCCTGCGAACGCAAATAAATCTCGGCCAGTTTCTCGCGTAAGCCGGGAAGGTTTGGAAAGCGGTCGAGCAGCTTGCGATAGACGGCTTCGGCTTTTTCCGGTGCGCCAAGCAGGGCGAAACCATCGCCCATTTTTTGCAGCAGCAGCGGGTTGCTGGGATTCTCTTTTGAAGCGCGATCCAGCACTTCGAGGGCTTTGCTTTTGGCAGCGCTATTTTGCGCGGCGGAACTCAGCGAGTACGCGGTATACATCTCCGCGAGGTCAACGAGGAAACCGGCGTCAACGCTGGTTTGTTTTGCCGCCTGGTCGAGGACCTTCAAGCCTTCATCGTGCTTGCCGGCCTGAAGATAAAGGCGGCCGATGTTTTGATAGCCTGCAAACGAGCGCGGTGATTTGCGGATTGCGGTTTGGTTCGCCTCGATGGCTTGCTCCGGTTTGTCCATGATGGCGTAAACGACGCCAAGCCGCGCGAAGAGAGCCGCCGAGGCGTCGGGTCGGGCGGTGGCGTTAACGAGGAGCTCGAGCGCTTTGTCATTCTTCTTGAACTGCAACAGCCGCCGTGTGACGTCCAGAACCAGCGCTTCGTTCGTTGGATCTTTGAGGGCGGCTTGAAAGAGTTCATCGGCAGCCTTTTCCGGCTCTTCATTCAGTTCGTGGATTATGGCGGTGGCGTAATGCGCGTGGGCTTCGGCGCGCCGGTCGACTTCCTCAGGCGGCAGAACGTCAGCGGCGGGCTCAGCGGCTTCGGCTCTGGCCGGCGTCTTGCCAGCGGTGGTCGTACGCGGCGATGCGCAACCGGCTAGCAACAGACCTCCCATGAGCAAAACCGGAATCCCAGATTGAATTGTAAACGGCATTACTTGATTCGTAACGCCGGTCTCCAGACCGGCCATCTCGCCCTAACGTTGCCGGTCTGGAGACCGGCGTTACACCGGCGCCTACTTCTGCCAGGTTCGCTTCTTATGGCGATGCGCGCGCAACTTTTTGCGGCGCTTATGTTTGTTGATCTTTGCTTTCCGGCGTTTTTTCAGTGAACCCATAATTTCAATTTATTCCACCGATCAATATACGACCTTGTTCAACGGATACTCAATGATTCCTTCTGCCCCCGCCGCCTTTAGTTGCGGGATCAATTCGCGAACGATGTGTTCGTCGATAATCGTTTCCACGGCTATCCAGCCCGGCTGACTGAGACTGGAAATGGTCGGCCGGCGCAACGCCGGCAGGCTCTGCAGCAGATTCTGCAAATTCTTTTCCGCGATATTCATCTTTAGGCCGACCTTCGCCTCGGCTTCGAGGGCGCCGCGCAACAGCATCGCCAGCGTCTCAATCTTCCGGCGCTTCCAGGGATCTTTCCAGGCTTTGTGATTCGCGATCAAACGGGGCGTCGAGACCAAGACCGTATCAACGATGCGTAATTTGTTCGCGCGCAACGAAGAGCCGGTCTCGGTGATTTCCACGATGGCGTCGACCAATTCACGCGCTTTAACTTCTGTTGCGCCCCAGGAGAATTCGACGTGCGCCTTGACCTTATGTTTGCGCAAATAACCTTTCGTGAGATTGACGACTTCAGTGGCAATTCGTTTGCCCGCGAGGTCATGCGCCGTCCTGATCTTTGATTCCTCAGGTACCGCCAGGACCCAACGCGAAGGCTGGCGCGTGGCTTTGCTGAATTGGAATTCGCCCACTTCGTGCACCTTCGATCCATTCTCCATGATCCAATCGTAACCGGTGATCCCGGAATCGAGATACCCTAGTTCTACGTAACGGCTGATCTCCTGCGCGCGGATCATGCGGATTTCCATTTCCTCGTCGTCCACGTAAGGAATGTAGGAGCGGCTGCTGACAGAAATATTGAAGCCCGCCTTGGCCATCTTTTCGATGGTGGCGTCTTGCAGGCTGCCTTTGGGCAGGCCGAAAAACAGTTTCGGTTTAACTTTCATCTAACTTGCGCTGCTCGTCTTTGAGCCGGGGCCGCGAATATTTTTTATCCGAGTCCTTGACCCGCGTGGCCGGATTGATTTGCCACTGGCGGCGCGGAAAAGCCAATTTTTTCTTTCGCTTTTTTGGCATAACGCATCATTCCAGCCAAATGGTTTGGCGGCCTTTGACGGCGATTTTGCCGACCGCCAACGCCGCAACGACGCGTGGATAAAGCCGATGTTCGGCCGCCTGGATGCGCGCGTGCAACTTTTCGTAGGTATCGCCGTCTAAGACCGGAACGGTTTCCTGCGCGATGATCGGACCGGTATCAATGCCTTGATCGACAAAATGCACAGTGCAACCCGTCACCTTCACGCCATAATCAAACGCTTGCTTCCAGGCTTCCAACCCTGGGAACGCGGGCAACAGCGCAGGATGAATGTTGATGACGCGGCCAGCGAAGGCGCGCAGGAATTCGCCCTTCAAAATGCGCATGAAGCCGGCGAGTACCACCAGATTGATTTGGCTGTTCCTGAGCACTTCCACCAGACGCGTTTCCGCTTCCTCGTCCAGCTTCGTCCGAAACTTACCCGGCGCGATGAACTCGGCCTTTAGTCCACGCTGGCGCGCCTGAGCAAGAATGCCGGCTTTGGCGACGTCGCTCACGACCACGGCGACTTCGGCCGGGATTGTACCCTTGGCGCAGCCATCGGCGATCGCCGCAAAGTTCGAGCCCTTGCCCGAACCGAGCACCGCCAGCCGAAATGATTTCTCGCCGCTCACCATTGTTTGATACAGGCAAGATTCGCTTGCTCGCAAGCAAAACGCTGCGCCTCTGTCATTCTGGCGTCTCCGGATAAGACCACACCCAGTCTCCCTTCTTCGGTGTTGACCATGTTGACCAATCAGATGACGCTGAATTGCCACTATCATCGGTTTCGTCCCAGCCGACGGAATACAGCAAGAACCGTTTACGAATTTTATATTTTAAAGGGGCGCCGCCAATAAGGTCGTGGGGCACGCGTTTGAGGAAGCGACAAGCTTCGAGGGACGCGGGATATTCGCCGGTTGCGCGTTTGTGCCGCTCGAGAGCGCATGCGATTAGCATTTGGTGAACATGCGTTTGCGCGTGGGCTGCGCGCATATGTGTATGCACCAGGGCGGGCAGACCTACACTAACCATGAAGCGGTGCTGAAAAAGCGTTGAGATGAAAGACTTGGGTTCGGAATCAAATGTTAGGCGGTTCGCGTTTATCGCGGACGGATGTACGACGCGATTCGAGAAGTCCACGCCGCTCAGAATGATCCGGTCAAACATCTCTGCGTAGTTGCATTTTTCCTTCTGCCACCAACCCCGTGGAGCAAGACGCAGCACCCAACAATCCCGCCCACAAGGTTTGGATCTCGTCTTCTCTTCGGGCAGAGTCGAATTGAGGCCGCCGAAATCCCAAACGGACTCATACATCTCTCTGGGATATCGATAAAAGATATCAGGTGTCGCCAGTCCGACCGTTCGTTCTGCCTCGAGGACGGTTCGTTCGTCCGCGATGAAATCGAACCGATCGAGTTCGTTCTGAAGACGCTCCAGGTCAGCGTCAGTCCAGTGTCCCAAAGCTAAACCTTCCCAAATCGGCTGCACAGTGACATGAACACAAGCAGCACGAATCAGATAGGAGATGAGGATTGGCTCAGGCTTGATGCTATCAATGATACGAAAGCACAGTTGCACGTCCTGCCACGCATTCTCAGACCGCCCCGTAGCGAGCTCCGCGCATGCTTTCAAACTGGCGATTCTGCAGACCGATCTCAGCCGATCTAAATGAGGCAGCGGCATCTCCCACGGGTTCTGGCGAAAATAATCAATGTCGAAACGTGTGTGAGGACGCTCGATAGCGCCACGAACTTCCTCAAGGATTGAATCGTATGCATGCAAATATTGTAAGACAGCATCTGCAGCATTCGTTAGTCGCTGGGTGTCTTTGTTCGTGTACACGCCTTCAAAAGCACGCTGCCAGGCGACAAAGTCGGTCAAATTTCTATTGTCCCGGGTGGAACTTAAGAAATTGCTTCGATGATGGATTGTGTTCGCCACGCGGTCGAACGCCTGGATTGCGACCGCGACAGGATTTGTCGGAGTTGCTCCCGTGAAAGGCTCCACAGACTTGAAGTCCAAATCTTGAAAGAGACTCGCGTTTGCAAAGTTCTGCTCAGCCGGAACAGGTGGCGGGATCAACTCTTTGAATTCAACCTTCTCCCCTCGTGCAATCAGGTTCCTTTTGCATCGTTGCCAACGCAGCGCACCATGAAGATTCTCGAAGCCATACCATAGAAGCACCATAGCTATCGGCAGCACGGTGAAGCCCAGGACCCAGCGCAGGCGTTTGCTTATTCCGATCTTCATGGGCAACTTAAGCCTACTGTACAACGAGGCGAATATCACCTTTTCAAAAAGGGCAAGGTGCGGGGCCGGATATGGTATTTTATTTGTATGAGTAAGGCGTTTACGCGCGAAGATGCCGGGGTGCCCGATCCGGAGCCGGTGGTGCGATCGGTACCGGTGCTGCCGCCGGGCGTCAAGAATCTGATTACCGCGAGGGGAGCAGAGGCGTTGCGGAAAGAGTTGATGCAACCGGGCATCACCAGCGCGCGGGCAGTGGAAGTGCAGCGGATTTTGCAGTCGGCTGTGGTGCAACCGCCCCCGCCGAAGCCGTGGGATGAAGTTGCGTTTGGCGCAACAGTGACAGTTCGTGATGCTAATGAAACAGAGGATTATCGGTTGGTCGGCGCGGATGAGACGGACCTTGAGCGCAATCGGATCAACTGGTGTTCGCCGCTCGCGCAGGTGTTGATCGGCGGCCGCGTTGGCCAGCGCGTTCGCTTTCGCGAACGCGAACTTGAGATTCTGGAGATTGCTTACGACTAACGCGTGTTTTCTTGGAAGGACGAGCTATACGAGTCCGCTTTTTCTGCGTTGCGTCATGACAATGCGGACTCGCGATAGCTCGTCCTTCCAGAAAAGTTTTTTAGAACTTGCCGCCGTAGACGGCGTTCTTGCCGAGGAGTTGTTCGATACGCAGCAGTTGATTGTACTTGGCGACGCGATCCGTGCGGCTGAGTGAACCCGTTTTGATCTGGCCAGCGTTGGTGGCGACCGCGATGTCAGCGATGGTGGCGTCTTCGGTTTCACCCGACCGATGGCTGATCACGGCGGTGTAGCCATTTTCCTGGGCGAGTTCGACGGCATCGAGAGTTTCGGTAAGCGAACCGATTTGATTAACTTTCACCAGAATCGAATTGCCCACGCCCTGATCGATGCCTTTGCGCAGGAACTTCACATTCGTTACGAAGAGGTCATCACCTACGAGTTGAACGTCCTCACCGAGGCGATCCGTCAAGGTCTTCCAGGTCTTCCAATCGTTCTCTGCGGCGCCATCTTCAATGCTGATGATAGGGTATTTGCTGGTGAGCTGTTCGTAGAAGTCCACGAGGTCAGGGCCGGAAAGTTTCTGGCCGGTGCTCTTTTTGAAAATGTACTTGCCCGTATTGGCGTCGTAAAACTCGGACGAGGCGACATCCAGCGCGAGAAACATTTGTTTGCCCGATTGATAGCCCGCATTCTTGACCGCCGCGAGGATTGCTTCGATGGCAGCTTCGGCGCTGTCGAGGTTCGGTGCAAAACCACCTTCATCGCCGACCGCGGTCGATAGCCCCTTTTTCTTGAGCACGGATTTCAGCGCGTGGAAACATTCGGTGATCGCGCGCAAGGCTTCGGAGAAAGTGTCGAAGCCTTTGGGGACGATCATGAATTCCTGGAAGTCGATGGGCGCATCGGAATGCGCGCCGCCGTTGATGACGTTGGCCATTGGCACAGGAAGCACTTTCGCGTTTGGCCCGCCGAGATATTGGAAGAGCGGCTGGTTCAGCGATATTGCGGCCGCCTTGGCATTGGCCAGCGACACAGCCAGAATCGCGTTTGCGCCCAGTTTTGATTTCGTTTCGGTGCCGTCCAAATCGAGCATCGCCCGATCGATCGTGAGCTGCTCGCGGCTGTCCATGCCAGAGATGGCAGGCAAAATTTTTTCGGTCACATTTTTGACCGCCTTCTGCACGCCTTTGCCGAGATAACGTTTGGGGTCACTGTCGCGCAATTCTAGGGCCTCGTGCTCGCCGGTACTGGCGCCCGAAGGCACCGCCGCTCGGCCGAGCGACCCGTCCGCCAGAATGACATCCACCTCGACCGTGGGGTTGCCTCGTGAATCCAAAATCTCGCGCGCTTTAATATCTGCAATTGTGCTCATTTACTGAGGCCGATGATAACGGCGGCTGGTTTCCTAATCAAGTTCGGTCGGCACGGGACGGTCGAGGCGATCCTCATGCTTAAGGCTCCCTCGAAATTGGTCAAGTCCTGGTTTAAATTTGTCACTTTCGGCAGGAGCGAAACACCTGAGATGAGCGAGGAAGTGCGTTGGGCGGTCGCCGCCTGGGATAATGCCGAGCTGAGCCGATCGGCCGACCCAACCAGGTCGCAGCTCAGCTCGTGCGCGTAGGGACCCAGTCGGCGGGCGCCCAACGCACTTCCTCGCGGTCCACCGCGTTTTGGCTTCAGGCACTCAGGCTGTGCACTACAGCAGGTATGCGATAACCCAAGGCCGTGTGCGGCCGCCGCGTGTTATACCAGTGTACCGCTTCGCTCACCCCGCGCCGGGCCTGTTCTTTGCTCGCAAATTGCAGCCCCAAGGCGTACTCGCTTTTCAGGATCCCGTTCACCCGCTCGGCCAACGCGTTCTCCGCCGTGTGATGCTTCTCCGTCATGCTGACCGTTAGACCCCGCGCCTGTACGCGGCTCACATACGCATGGCTGCAGTACTGCGCTCCACGATCAGAATGGTGTATCGGCTGGCGGCCGGCCGGCAGATCCTTCAGCGCCATCTCCAGCGCTTCCAGGCAGCCCTCCGTTTCCAGGCTCTCGGCGCAGTGGTAGCCCACGATCTTGCGCGATGCCTTGTCCGTCAACAGCGACAAATACATGAACCCTTCCCGGGTTCGCAGGTACGTTAAATCCCCCACCCACACCTCATTAGGTCCTGATACCTCGCGCTCCTTGATCAAGTTCGGATATACCGGCAAACCATGCCGGGAACAGGTCGTTCGCGGATACTCCCGCGCCCGCGGCTTCACGAGTAAGTCTCGCAGGCGCAACTCCTCCAACATCCGGTCCCGCCCCAGCTTCACTCCTGCCTGGGCCAAGTTCCCCTGCAATAACACCTGCAGCTTGCGCGTGCCCACTCGAGGTTGCAGTTGCCGCTCCTGCCTCACCAACTCCGCCACCAAATCCCCATCCACACGCCGCCGCTCCCGCTGCCGTCGTCGCGCGTAATAATTCTGCCGGCTCATCTTCACCCGCCGGCACACCGAACTCACCCTCACCCCGTAGGCCCCTTGCTCTACGGCTTCATGCCCGGCTTCCCACCG
>DATENK010000331.1:0-3753 GCA_035275085.1 Verrucomicrobiia bacterium
CGCCGAAGGCCAATGCAGGTCTTTCGCAAAAACCGTGGCCTTGTCGAAACGGCCGTCCCCATCGGTATCCACCAAACGACTCACGCGCCCGCGATGTTCTTTCCGGTTATAATCGTTCATCTCGGCGACAAAAAGCCGGCCGTCCTCATCGAACGCCAACGCGATCGGATCACTCACGAGCGGTTCGGACGCAACGAGTTCAAGGCGAAATCCATTTCGCAGTTGAAAAGTACTAAGCGCATTCCGCACAGTCACGGGCGGGAACCTGGGCAGGTCCTTCGGATCCGTGACTCGATCTTCGGCCGCGTACGCAGTCGCGGCCAGCAAGAGCGCTGCAATGAGCACCTTTCGCACCGCCCTATTCTACAAACCTTGGCCGCTAGAGCAACCGATAGACGGCAACCCTTCTGGATCGTTTGAGTTGTGATCTTTAGACGCGTTCGCCGCCGAGGCAGCGGTTGAACTCTGCCATTTCGTTGGCGCTGCCTACGACCAGCGGCGTGCGCTGATGGATGTTCTGGGGCTGAACGTCGAGAACGCGCCCGGACCCGCTGCTCGCACCGCCGCCCGCTTGCTCCGCCAGGAACGCAATAGGGTTGGCTTCATAGAGCAACCGCAGCTTGCCTTGTGGATGGTCGCGCGTCGGTGGATACAGGAACACCCCGCCTTTGAGGAGTGTGCGATGAAAATCCGCCACGAGCGAACCGATGTAGCGCGTGCCGTAACGCATCCCCGTGGACCCGATGCGCAATCGTTCCAAAAACGTCCGGTAAGCGCGGGGGAAGGCATCGCGATAAGCTTCGTTGACCGAATAATATTTGCCGCTCGCAGGCATGCGCATGTTTGGGTGACTCAATACGTATTCGCCGATATGTGGATCAAGCGTGAAGCCGTGCACCCCGTTGCCGACTGAGTAAACGAACATTGTCGACGAACCATAAACAACATAACCCGCGGCGAGCAGGTTCGCGCCGCGCTGCAACAGCCAATTGTCCGTCGCAGATGCGAGTTCACTTTCGGGCCGCCGCAGAATTGCGAAAATCGTTCCGACACTCACATTGACATCGATATTGGAAGAGCCGTCCAACGGATCGAAGACGACCGCGTACTTGGCCGTCGGCGAGCCGTGGTGCAGAATAATCGGCTCTTCATTTTCTTCGGACGCGAGGATGCCGATGCTATCGCGCGCGCTCAGGCAATAGAGCAGTGCGTCGTTGGCGAAGACGTCCAGCTTTTGTTGTTGTTCGCCGTGGACGTTCACATTTTCGTGAGCGCCCAGAATGTCTGTCAGTCCAGCGCGGTTGACCTTCGCCTGGATCATCTTTGTCGCCAGCGTGAGACCGGAGAGCAGCCAGGAGAACTCGCCGGTTGCGTGCGGGAAACGGCGCTCCTCCCAAAGAATATGCTGCTCCAGCGTGACCACCGGTCCGATGGATGCCCGGCCGGCGAGTGATTGGGTGAGGTCAGCAAGTGCGGCAGACGTTTTCACGTTATTACTTGTAGCACGCCTTCTCGGCGGGCGCATCGTTGGGTTTGTCGAGGAGCATACTGACGAAGCGTTTGGCCTGAGGCGAAAGGATTCGGCCTTTACGCAGCACGACGCCATAGGTCCGCGTTGGAAAAAATTCTCCGGCGGGAATAACTTCCAATTTCTCGTCGGCAGTAATCCCGATGCTGATGATGATGGAAATGCCGAGCCCGAGTTCGACGTATTTTTTGATCACATCCCATCCGCCGACTTCCATGGCCACCTGATAACTCAACCCGTGCTTCTTAAAAGTGTTGTCCACCATCGCCCAGGTGCTCAGATTGCGCGGCGGCAGAATCAATGGATAACGGCTGATATCCTGAAGCGTCAGTTTCTTCTGCCGCGCGAGCGGATGGCCGGGGCAGGTGATCACCACGGCTTCGTACGACATCATCGGATGAAAGTCGATGTCCGCCGGGGCATGCATGAGCGGTCCCACCGCAAAATCAACCAGCCCCGTGCGCAACCGCTCGAGGCCCTCAACGCCGGTCACGTTGTGCAGTCGCAATTCGATCTTGGGATGCGCGCGCCGGAATGCGTCAACGTACTTCGGTAAAACATAAAAGATCGTTGACCAACCCGCGGCGATCTCAACCCGTCCCTCATCGACTTCGCTGCGCCGTTGCCGGAATTGTTCGTCCAGATGCTCCAGTTGCTCGACCAGCGGCCGCGCCATATCGAACAGCAATTGACCCTCGTGCGTCAGTTTGATTCGCGAACCTTCGCGGACAAACAGCTTCGCCGCCATTTCACTTTCGAGCGTCTGTATCTGCTGCGAGACCGCCGGCTGGCTAAGGCGCATCAGTCTCGCGGCCTTGGAAATACTGCCGGTCGCCGCGGCGTTGCAAAAGCCGCGCAATTGCTGAAAGCGGTTCTGTTTGTATGGTTGGCCCGAATCGCCCATATCTGCCGTTCACCGTAAAACGAGCACGGGAAGTGCCAAGCCCGGACCTGCAAAAGTACGAATATTGGCCGGGCTAATAGGGCCTATTGAAGCTTCCGATTTTGGGTAATGTTCCAGAAATGTTAAAAAGGAATGTGACCAAAATCCAAACGCCACCGGGCGTGGAATTGCGAGGAGCAGTGATCGGGCAACACGCTCAGGTGCTGACGCCAGAGGCCTTGGATTTTTTCGCAACTTTGCAACGGGAGTTCAATCCCCGCCGCCTCGAGCTCCTACGCGCGCGCAAGGTCAGCCAGCAAGCAATCGACCACGGCGAACTGCCGACCTTTTTGCCGGAGACGCGCCACGTGCGCGAAAGTCAATGGCGCGTCGATCCAGTGCCCGCTGACCTGCAGGACCGTCGCGTCGAAATTACCGGGCCAGTGGATCGCAAGATGGTGATCAATGCCCTTAATTGCGGCGCCAAATGTTACATGGCGGACTTTGAGGACGCCCATTCGCCGACCTGGAGCGCCACGCTCGATGGCCAGATCAATGTGCGGGCTGCAGTGCGCGGGATGATTGATTACGTGAGTCCCGAAGGCAAGCGCTACGAATTGAAAAAGCAGGTCGCGACGTTGCTCGTGCGGCCGCGCGGATGGCATTTGCCGGAAAAGCATTTGCTCGTGGATGGCGACACCGCTTCCGCGAGCTTGTTCGATTTCGCGATGTACTTTTTTCATAACGCGCGTCATCGCGTTGAGCACGGCTCCGGCATTTATCTATATCTGCCGAAAATGCAGCACCATCTCGAAGCGCGTTTGTGGAACGACGTCTTCGTGCGCGCCCAGGAACTGCTTGGGTTGCCGCGCGGCACCGTTAAAGCCACCGTGCTCATCGAGCATATTCTCGCGGCGTTTCAGATGGAGGAGATTCTTTACGAACTCCGCCACCACAGCGCCGGGCTGAATTGCGGCCGCTGGGATTACATTTTTAGTTACATCAAGACTTTTGCGCGCCAGGAAGAATTTATCGTCCCGGACCGCGCGCAAGTCACCATGACCACGCCCTTCATGCGTGCTTACGCCCTCGCATGCATCCAGGCGTGCCACAAGCGCTGCACGTTCGCGATGGGCGGCATGTCCGCGTATATCCCGGTGAGAAGCGATCCCGCCGCGAACGAGCAAGCGCTGCAAAAGGTGCGCGAAGACAAGCGCCGCGAAGCCAATGACGGCCACGACGGCACATGGGTTGCGCATCCCGGGCTCGTGCCGATTGCGATGGAAGAATTCGCTCGAGTATTGGGCAACAAACCCAACCAAATCGACCGGTCGCCGGGGCC
>DATENK010000332.1:0-7503 GCA_035275085.1 Verrucomicrobiia bacterium
TTATCGGCGACAACGAGAGTGAAAACGTTCGTTGTGCCGCCATGCGCTTCGCTGGTCTGCCACCGAATTTGGCCACTTGCGCCGTTGATGGTGGCGCCAGCGGGAGGGAAGATAAGGCTGAAGGTAAGCGTTTGACGCGGCGTATCGGTGTCGAGGGCAGTGGCGAGGACATTTAACAGGCTGCCTTCGTTGATCGTGCTGTTGGCGATCGGGTTGATCGTGGGCGCGGTATTGACGCCGCTGGTGGTGGTCTGCGTATCGGCGCTGGCGGGAGCGATTTCCTGATTTCCGTCCGCGTCTGTGGCGCGGCTGTAGAAGGCGTAAGTGTTGCCATTTTGGCCGTCGAAGATGGCGCTGTGCAACGCGGTGTGCGCGAGCCAATTGGTGAAGGGACCGCCATTGACGGAAACATAAACGTCGAAGAACGCGACGCCGCTGCCGGTACCGTCGTCGCCGCTCCACTCGACGGGGAAGCTCGCGGGGCTGGTCGAAGGCAACGCTACGACGGCGCTGGAAGGCGCGTTGGTATCTTGTGCGATCGAGGCGAAGGTGAGCGTGTAATTCCCGCTGCTGTTGAGATCGAACAGATGGAGCAATTGCTCGTGGATCGCGCCGGTTTGCGAAGACGGGAAGGTGCGATCGGTGGTCCAGGCGTTGTCGCCCATGCGCAGCAATTTGTTGTCCGAGCGGCGAACGCTAACGAGACGGAAATCGGGTCCGGGATTGGTCACGCGCAGATAGGTCCAGCCTGCGGGCATGGTCGCGGTGAGTTGAACCTGAAGATTGCTGGGCGTGATCGAACCGGTGAACGCAGGGTTGCTGGCAATGGAGACAGGGGCGTTGCTGCCCTGGCTTAGATAAACGATATCCGGCAAGCTGTTGGGATCAGGCGAGTCGTTGACGAGGAAATCGGGCAGCGTGTCGTCGAAGGCGCGGTCGGCGCGCACGACATGGATAAGTTCGTGGATGTTTACGCTTTCGATGAGGGACAGATTGCGAACGCCGAGATCATCGACGTGCTCGAAGGAGGCGCGGTAATCGATGAATTTACCCTGGAGTGACGAGGTCATGTCCCAGACAACGATCTTCGAGCTGTCCGGGTTAATGTTGCCGAAATCCAGATTGAAGGTGGGCGTGACGGGTTGATTATCGATGCGCGCGCCAATGAGGCGGAAATCAACGACGAGACCTTTTTCATTCTCGATGATCTTCGGCTGAGCCGAGGCGATGCGGAAGTTGCGGGCGATGCCTGCGCCAACGTTGTTGATGCGCAACCCGAGCGCGAACGGCTCAGCCGGCTCCAGCTCGGGCGTAAACGGATCATCCGAGTAAACGTCGCGTTGCTGGAAGTATTCGAGTTGCAGGCGCGCTTCGGGCAATACAGTGATCGGCGCCTTGAGCAACGGGACGACGACTTCCTGGCCGTCCTCGATGAAACGGAGTGTGCCACCAATCAAGTAGGCAGTCGGTTCCGTGGGAGCGGCGTCGAGTGTGGGAATGAAAAGGTATTCGGCGGAGCCGGTTCCGCCCGGACCCAGCACGCCAGAGCCATCGACGGCGTTGAGACCGGCGAGCGTCGGGTCGCGGAAGCCGAACAAACTATTGGCCGACTGGTTCGCGGCGTCGCGAATGTCGATGATAACCTGAATGCCGGTGAGGTCGCCCTGACCGACGTTGTCGAGCACGAGCGTTCCGCGGAAAGCGTTGCGGGTGAGCATGACGTCTTGTGTCAGGTCGAGGCGCACTTTGGCGCAGACGCCGGTCGCTCCGTTGGAAGGAGGGATGGACAGGGAGGCCACACCACCGCCAGGTGAAGGCGGCGGGGGGGAACAAGGCCCGGGAACGGTAGGCGTAACCACGGAAACGCCCGGGGCTGAAGGAGCGGTTGTGACCGAGAAACCGAGCACGTTCATAAAGGCGGTCGCGGCGGCCAGGAGATTTGGAATGCTTGCCGGCGGGCCGCACGCACAGAAGCCGCTCAAGCCGAAACCGAGCTCCGGCGAGAGCAGGGATCCAAATTGTCCCGAAGCAATGTACCCACGAACACGAGCTTTCTGGCACTCGTTCATGTGGCCTGCAATGCAGTCGAACGCGGCCCGGTCAGAAATTGAATTGGCGGTCATGAAATCGACGCGAGTTACATCGACGTGATCGAAGTTGCAGCCGGTATTCGCGAGGCAAACCGGGGCAATTACCGCAGGCGCTGACACGGGGACGAAGATACCGCCACAAGGAAAGCCAGCGCTGACAGGCATTTGGACCACGCAATTATCACAGGGAGCGCCGGCAGACATGATACCGCCTCCCGACGGAGGCGCCTCGCGAATCGTGACTGGAATCGCGACAGATGTCTGGGCAGGCAATACTTCGAGTTCGGTGACCAGCGGAGTAATAATAAGACTTGGATGGCTTGGCACGGGAACACGCACACGCTGAAGGGCGACGAGGCCAGTATTGCGGAGTCGAATTTCGAATTGAGTTGTTTGGCCCGCAATGACGAGTGGTATGACCAGAGGATTTTCAACCACCAGGTTTGGCTGGGGCACTTCAGTCTCGAATTTCGGTTCGATGACGACGCGGTAATGGTCTTCGACTTGCGTGGGGACGACATGCCATTCGTAGCGGACCGTCTGCAGGGTCATGAAGACTTCCTGCTCGGTGGTGGTGCCAGGCACCACACGGATGCTGCCGTGTACACTTCCGTGACTCGGGGCGAGGGCTTCGAGCTGATAATCACCTTCTAAAAGATTGCTGAAGCGAATCTCTCCGTTCGCATCGGTGGAGGCTTGCGCGACGATGCCGTTGGTGACGATGTCCCGCAAGACGACAGTGGCATTTGTGGGATGCGGCGACCCGTTGACGTAATAGGTGTGCTCGTCTGTAACCGTCAGATGGAGATCGCCGCGCGCGTCGGACAAAGCGCGGAATTGGAATGGTACGCCGAGGCTGGTCTGCTGGCCGATAATCGCAACGCTGCCATCGTACCGGACCAGCGCGAGATTCGTGGCCGGGTTGAGGGCCAGAACTACTGTGCTCCGTGCGCCAGGAGCGAGCGACGGGATGGTTGAGGTCGATACCAGTGAGAGCCATGGCAACACCGGAAGGGCCACGGTAAGATCACCGCTCGCGACGCCGCCCTGGTTAGACACGTCGAAGGACACGAGCGTTTGGGCGCCGCGCAGCATACCGCGCTGGAGCAAGGCGGGAGTGGCAGTCAATTGGGCCGTGGGCGGCGCGACGACGAAATTCACCGGAATGCGCAGGATGGCGCCTTCGCCGGAGGTGACTCGCAAAAAGAACCTGCCAGAAGCCGGCGTGTTCAGGGTGGTGCTGATGCTGAAGCTCAGGAGCACGGTGGCGTTGCCAGCGAGTACATTTGTGACAGTGGTTGTGGCGGCGAAATCGAGCGGCAAGCCTTCCTGATCGGCAATGAGGCCGGTGAGTGGCAATGGGCTGAGATTGCGAATTTCGATTTCGCCATTGGTGGCGATGTTAGGTGCAAGCCTGACATTCAATTCCCACGGAAGGGCGCTCATGCCGAGCAACGTGAACTGGTCCTGAATGGGGTCCTGGCGCACACGCGGATGATCCGCGCCGACAGTGTAGGCGCCTGCTTCGCCTGGGATGGGCTGAAAGACGGTGCTGAAATATCCTTGGGAATCGGAGAGCACATCCAGCGTACGGCGAACGCGGTTCACATTGATACGAACCGTCGCGGTGCGGAAGGGCGCCGCCGAATTATTGCTGGAGAAAAATGTTCGGCCGCTCAGTGGAATTGGCGTGCCCGAGATCGCCGAGTCGACCGTGGTGCTGACCGTGGCGCGGTAGGCAGGCTGGACGTCAATAGGCGCCGAAAGGAGAACGTTGTTGCGTTCGGATCCTTCGGTGAGGTCGTTGTGCGCATCGGCCCGAACGAGAATCCAATAGGAGCCAGGGTCGGACGGCAGCAGGAACGAGCGCGAATGCGTGTAGGTGTCGCCAACGACCAGCGGACCGGTATTAGTGACGACCGCGACTAGAGTGGCGCTTGCGCCTTGCGCGTCCGTTGCAACATAGACTTCGTCAATCCATGTGCCGGTTGCAGTCGCGAGACCGCTATTGGTTACGCTCCAAACCGCACTGATCAGGCCATCGGTTAAGGCATTCGTCGGACCGGTGACGGACAACGCGACCAGGTCCGGGATGTCGATATCCGTGACGGTCACGGGGGCCGAACCGGGATTGAAACCGCTGGCCGAAGCTGTGACGTCCACTTCCTGCGCGCCGTCGCTAGTGGCATCGTTAAGACCATTGATCGTGAAGTTCACGGAAGCAGCGCCGTTGGGAATTACGACCGAAGAAGGCAAGCTGATCTGACCGGAAGGCGCGGCACTAAGATTCACTGTGAGTGAATTCGTGGCAGGCGTGTTACGAGTCACCGTTGCAGACGTCGACGCTCCTTCAGCGATGACAGCGGCATTAATGGACAGGCTTAACGTGGGACCGTCGTTATCCACGACCAAAAATGGTGCGCTCGCATGTGCCCCGGGGATTGCCGTTCCATCGAGGGCGAGAGCGTCGGCGTTGATGGTGGCGCCATGCGAGCCGAAAGCGAGGTTGTCGTCGCGCACATTGACGTTGAAGGTGACCGCGGATTGGTTTGGAGGGATGGTGACTTCCGCGGGCAGTTGGAGAACGGAGGCGTTCGCGCCCTGGATGCGGATGCGCAGCGAACCGGAATTCACGGGCGAACGTGTGACCACTGCCGTGGCGGCCGGATTCACAACGTTTTCCGGAACGGAATTGTCCGAGAGTTGCAACGAAAGCGATACGGTATCGTCGTCCAGCACGGTGATGGGGGCGGACACTGAAGAGAAGCCCGACGCGGCTGCGAGAATCTGAACCACACGGTCGCCGGTGACAACATCGTCGCCCACCGGCGTAAGATTGAATGTCACGTTGGTTTCGCCCGCCGGAATGGTCACGGTCGGCGGAACCGTAAGCGCGCTCGGGCGATCGCTCGTGAGGTTCACAGTAAGTGGCTGGTTTGTATTCGCGTTACGGCGAATGGTGCCCGTGACGGCGCCGCTGAACGCGCTTTCCGAAACGCTTGCGGCGCTGAGGCGCAGGGTCAACGCAGGGCGGTCGTCCTCCGTGATCGTCAGGGTATTGGTTCCGCTCATATGCGACGCAGCTTGCGCGATGATCGTGGCGACGACATTACTCTCGGCGATGGCGTCGTTAAGGACTTCGATGAAAAAGTTCGTGGAAGCTGACCCGATCGGAATCGTAAGACCGGAAGGAACCACGATTTTGGAAGGGAGGTCGTTGAGCAACGTGACGCTCAGCGCGCTAGCGACGTCGCTGTTTCGTGTGATCGTGCCAAGGGAGGCGTGAACACCGGCGCTTTCAAGCACAGTATTCGGGGAGAGACTCAAAATCAGAGTGGCGGGCAGGACGGTGGGTTGTGTGGCGATTGCGGCATTGTTCCCTTCGTTGTCTTCAAACATTTGGCTGCCAGCATCCGTTTCGACCACGAAGTAACGATTCCCAGTGCCGAAATTCGGCAGTGTGACTTGTTGCGTTCGCGTAATCGACTGGCCGGCATTCAGCGTGCCGCTGAAAGACAGGGCGCTTAGGAACTGGTCCGCACCGATCGAGGTATCGGCAGAAAGGAACAGGTGATCAGACCAGGAGCCGGTCGCGGGTACCGTCCCCACATTGCGGATCGTCCAAATCACGGGGACGGTTTGGCCCGGGCGGCCTGAAGCAGGGCTGGTGATATTGGTGACAACAAGGTCGGGATACGGACGGGCGGCGACAGTCACCTGAGCTTGCGAACCATTATTGCCCTCGTTGAACTCAGCCAGGCTGCCATAAATGTCCGTGGTAACCGACACTTCGAGGCGGCCCACGGCGCGAGCGCCCTCGGGCAACTGAAAAGTCTGCTGGCGTGCGCGGCTTCCGCCGGGAGGAATCGGACCGTTGCCGCCGGAAGCCGGGTTGTACGGCAAATCAGTGCTGAAGAGGAGTTCGGCAGTGTTCGTATTCCGCACGGTGACGCGATCATAAAAGCTGCCATCAGCCTGAACGTTGCCCTGGTTCGCGGTGTTCCACTGGATCACCAACTGCGAGCCAGCCTGCAGGCTTGGGTTGCCGGTGACGGTCAAACCGCTGACTTGCAGATCGGGCGCGGAGGTGCTGAGGATGGAAGCGGAATTATTGTTCTCTGCCGTTCCGCCACTATTGTACTCGAACACGTTGTTATCATTGTCGGTGGTGACAACGATTTCGAACGCGCCGTAGGCATTCGCATTCAGCGGCATGGTGAAGGAGAGCGATCTGTTTCGTGAACCGTTGGGTGCGATGTCGCCTACGGAGGTCGCATCGTAATTTGTGCCGGTGTTCACGATGATCTGCGCCGTATTGGTATTGCGGACTACAAGACTTTCTGTCCATGAACCGCTGGTCGCGCGCGTGCCAGTATTGGTCGTAATCCAACTCACAGTGACAACCGAACCCGTGGGCCATCCTGCAGGAGGCGAAACAGCGAGGCCGAGCACCTGAAGGTCGGGGTACGGCGCGAGGACGGAAGTGATATTAATAGTGACCGCGTTGTTGGCCTCTGCCGTGCCAGCAAGATTTTGCTCGGCGATTTGATTAAAAATGTCCGAAGTAACCGTTACTTCAAGCGTGCCCGCGCCTGAGGGACCGTTCGGGAGGGTGATGGCCAATTGGCGGGGGCGAGTTTCGCCCGGGTTAATCCCGCCACTGATCGACTCGTCGTAGAGCAGCGTGCGGTTTGCGATGATCTGGCCGGTGCCTGTATTACGAACCGTCACGCGTTCGGTGAATGACCCGACAGTCGTGGCATTGCCGTTATTGCGCGTGGTCCACTGAACGGTGGCCGAGTCGCCGGATTGCAAGCCGCTGGAGGGATTTACCGCTAAGCCCATGACGATCAGGTCGGGAGCGACATTTGTGTCAAACAGCGGTGTAGGTGGCTGTGGGGAATTTCGGGCCAGGAGGAAGGAATAATTGCCACTGGCACTTGTGTCAATGGCGCGGCCTTCCACCGTAAAAATGTAAGTGCCAGTCTGGGGTAGTGTGAAGGTGTCTTTATCCGAGGTGATCGACTGAGAAGGCAGCAACGGATTGCCCAATGGAGAGTAGATCTGGACGTACGGGTTGCCTGTGAAGCCGCTGGTGGGCCGGCCATCAAAATAGAACGCGTCGCCGGCCGAGGCGGTGAAGCGATAAAGTGCGGTGCTGTTGCCAGGTGCCAGTGCGCCGCTGACCAGCGTCCCAGGCGTGAACGGAGAAGCCGTGGTGGCATCAAGTAAACGGAATGAGAAGTTTCCCGTGGTCGCCGTACTTGTATCGACCATGATCGTGTAATCGCCGGCGGGCAGGTCCAGCAACGGATTGCCATCGGCTGCGTCGGAATTCCAGAACTGGCGCGCATTCACGATCAGACCCGCCGGTCCAGAAAGCGACCAGGTAAACGCACTATAAGTGAATGAG
>DATENK010000333.1:0-7050 GCA_035275085.1 Verrucomicrobiia bacterium
AGTCTAACGGCAACTCCCAAAAGGAGAATAAATCCCGCGGCAGCGAGCCCAATTTTAACTGGCGCGGCATTATTCTAATTGCGATCGCGTTTGCCCTGATCGCTCTCGCCGTCGTTTTCCGGGGCGGCGGTTATACCAGCGTCGAAGCCGTCCCCTACAATCGCTTCCTCGAGCTGCTCGAGAACAAGCAGATCGTCAACGACAAGAATTCTCCGCTCACCCTCGTGGTGGAAGAAGGCCGGCCCACCCAGACTTTGGAAGGCTATTACATCAGACAGGGCGTCGGCCCGTCTCAACCGCAAGCGGTCAAATTCCGCACGATCGTTTATCTCAATTTCACCAATAATTTGCAGGATAAACTCAACGCCGCCGGCATTCAGCCAGCCATCCGGATGGACTCCAACATCTGGGCCCAAACGCTCGTCGGCTTCGCGCCCATCGCGCTGTTCCTGCTCGTGCTTTATTTCCTGTTCCGCCAGCAGATCCGCATGGCCGGCAAAGGCGCGCTCAATTTCGGCAAATCCAAAGCGCGCATGCTCGCTCGCGACAAAAACAAAATCACTTTCCGCGATGTCGCCGGCGTCGAAGAAGCCAAGGACGAAGTCCAGGAGCTGGTCGAATTTTTGCGTGACCCGAAAAAATTCCAAAAACTCGGCGGCCGCATTCCGAAAGGCGTGCTGCTGGTTGGTCCTCCCGGGACCGGCAAGACCTTGCTCGCTCGCGCCATTGCCGGTGAAGCGGACGTTCCGTTCTTTTCCATCAGCGGTTCGGACTTTGTCGAAATGTTCGTTGGCGTCGGCGCTTCACGCGTCCGCGACATGTTCGAACAGGGAAAGAAATCCGCGCCCTGCATTATTTTCATCGACGAAATCGATGCGGTCGGCCGTCATCGCGGTCACGGCGTGGGCGGCGGACACGACGAACGCGAACAAACGCTCAACGCCTTGCTGGTGGAGATGGACGGGTTCGACACTCAGGAAGGTGTCATTATTATCGCAGCCACCAACCGGCCCGATGTGCTCGATCCGGCCCTGCTTCGTCCGGGACGTTTCGATCGCCAAATCACCGTCAATTTGCCGGATGTAAAAGGACGCGAGGAAATTTTGCGGGTGCACTCGAAGAAAGTGAAACTGGCCGAGGGCGTCGATCTCGCCGTAGTCGCGCGGGGCACTCCCGGTTATTCCGGCGCGGAACTGGCCAATGTGATCAACGAAGCGGCGTTACTGGCCGCGCGTCGCGGATTGAAAGGAATCACGCTGGCCGAATTGGAAGAAGCGCGGGACAAAGTTCGCTGGGGCAAAGAACGGCGCAGCCTGGCGCTGAGCGAAAAGGAAAAGCAAAACACCGCCTATCACGAAGCGGGTCACGCGTTGTTGCTCGAACTTCTGCCGCACACCGAACCGTTACACAAGGTCACAATCATTCCGCGAGGACCATCACTCGGATCGACCATGTGGTTGCCGGAGGAAGACAAATACACCAATCGGAAGAACGAGCTCCTGGCCAGTCTCACCGTCAAGATGGGCGGACGCGTCGCTGAGGAAATTATTTTCGGCGATGTCACCAATGGCGCCAGCGGCGACATCAAAATGGCCACCGCCATGGCGAGAAAAATGGTCTGCGAATGGGGCATGAGCGAAAAAATGGGAATGGTCGAATACGGCGAGCACGAGGATTATGTTTTCCTCGGACGCGATATTTCGCGGGCGCGCGATTACAGCGAAGCGACCGCCGAACTAATTGACCAGGAAGTGCGCCGGTTGTTGGACAACGCTTATCAGGAGGCGCGAGATACTTTGACCACACACCGCAACACACTCGAAGTGATTGCCAAAGCGCTTCTCGAATACGAAACACTCGATGGCGCCCAGATTAAGGAAATTGTTCAGCACGGGCGTTTAATAAATCCGCCACCGACGGTGACACCGCCCAGTGGCCAAAAAATGCCGCCCGAAAAACCGCCCAAACAAGTCGTGGTCGCACCCGAGGTGACCCCACCCCTTCCCGGCGCCCTCGGCGGCGCCCCGGCGTAACCTGCCGAGCGGAGAAAGCCAGAAAAAGACGAAACAGTCTTTCGTCGAATTGTAGTTAGGCCGCACGATGCTGGCATTGGCCTCGTTAGGCCTAATGAACGCATGCTAGACGAGATCCTTGGAAGTGTGTTGGTGGAGATTGTCGTGCGGGTCTTGCGCGTTCTGTTCTTTCCGGTTGCATTGCTCGTCTGCACGCCGTTCATCTTGATTCGTGGCGCTGTGCTGGCCGCACGCCATCATGCCAGGTTCATTCACGCTGTTGCTGATGACTACTCGTCCGTCGACGTATACTGGTGGAGTTGAAGCGCCCATTCCCTCACTCCATGCGAAGGCAGCGACCATTCTACATTTTCGCGCTTGGCATGATCGTCGCCATACCTTCGGCTTGGTTTCTTGCCGGCGAGGCTGGCCTCGGCACACTGATCGTGATGATCGCGCTGACATTTGTTTTCACCGCGTTATTTGAAACGATCTGGCGGCGTCTGACAAAGCGGGATTGAAATTGTGGACCGTTGCAGAAACTCGCGAATGAATTTTGCGGCGGAGCGCAATGAGTCCCGTGCTTCCGGCACAATCCGGTCGGTCATTTGCCAGCCGTGAAATAAGTCGTCGTAAATTTCCAATCGACTCACACCGCCCGATTGCTGAATTTTTTCATGCACGCGACGCGAGTCGTCGAGCAATAGTTCGGGCGAGGCCACTTGCAGTTGGACCGGAGGCAAACCTTTCAAGTTCGCATAGAAAGGCGAGGCCAATGGATTCGATGCCGACTGTTCGCCCAGATATGCCGCGGCAAAGTCCGGCATGTTATCGGTTCGGAACATGGCGTCCCGGCCATCGTTTGCGCGAATCGATTCCCCCGTTCCAGCAAGATCGGTCCAGGCTGAAAAGCAAACGCCGCACACTGGAGACGGCAGACCGACATCGCGCGCCCGTAACATGAGAGCGAGCACCAGACCGCCACCGGCCGAATCACCGGCCAATGCGATTGTCGATCTTTTCTGTTCGATCAACCATTGATATGCGGCCATCGCATCGTCGACTGCGGCAGGAAAACGAAATTCGGGGGCGAGCCGATAATTCGCGGCGAAAATTCGCAGACGACTCAAGCGCGCCAGCGCAGCCGTAATCGGTCGATGCGTGGCGGCAGAGCAGGAGATGTAGCCGCCACCATGCAGATAGAGAATCACTCCATCTTCATCCACATCCTTTGGCGTAACCCATTCGCCATCGACGTTTCCGTCACGAATCGGGGCAACATTGACGGCGTAACTTTGCAGTCGTTGATAAAATCCGGGCGCGCCAAACACGCGTCGTGCCCGGCGCGCCAGCGCCGCCTCATCGGACCCCCATTTTCGACGTCTAATGTGCAGCCGCACAATGAGCTTAACGAATTCCGCCTGCCAGCTCGCCATCATTGAACATACCAGAGATAGTTGAGAGTCTTTGGATGAGAGTCGAGAGTCCAGCAAAGTTCAGGCTCGCTACCCAGTGACTGATCTTGTTGTTGTTAGGCCGAAACACACTCGCTTCTCAACCAACAATTCATGAGACTAACTTATGCCTTCTGACATACCAAAGTTCGATCCCGTCAAATACAAGAACACCACCAGGCAGCAGTGGGAAACAGCTGCGGAAGCGTGGCATCGCTGGGGACCGACCCTCGCCCGTTGGCTCGGGCCGGCGACGGAGGTCATGTTGGAGATGGCCAGGGTAGGCCCGGGAAACAGGGTCCTGGATATCGCTGCGGGAACCGGCGAACAAACGCTGCTGGCCGCCGAGCGCGTCGGACCTTCCGGCTACGTGCTGGCTACCGACATCTCTGCGAACATCCTGGAATTCGCGGCGGCGGATGCACGTGCCGCTGGCCTAACGAATGTTGAGACGCGAGTGATGGACGGAGAGAAGCTGGAAGAATTGGAGTCGGACTCCTTTGACACCGTGATCTCGCGGGTAGGCCTAATCTATTTCCCGGACCAGCAGAAGGCGTTGACGGGGATGCGCCGAGTACTGAAGCCGGGCGGGCGGATCGCAGCGATCGTGTATTCCACCGCCGACAACAATCGTTTCTTTTCCATCCCGATTTCAATCATCCGCAAGCGCGCGAACCTGCCGCCGCCGCTGCCCGGCCAGCCCGGTCCCTTCAGCTTGGGAGCACCGGGCGCCCTCGAGGCCGCGTATGGGCAGGCGGGCTTCCACGACATCCAAACCCGTGTCGTTTCTTCTCCCCTGGGTTTGGATGACGCGGCCCAATGCTTGCGCTTCGAACGGGAGTCGTTCGGGGCATTGCACCAAATGATGGCTGGATTGAGCGAAGCGGAGCAGGCTGCGACCTGGGAGGAGGTCGCGCGGGAGTTACAACAGTTTGACGGTCCGGAGGGGTTCACGGGGCCGTGCGAGATGATTGTCGGAGTTGGCACAAAGTAAGGACAGTTGATAGTTGAGCCCTGCTTCGCTAAAACTACGGCGAGCCAAGGAGATGATCTGCCTTCGTATAATTACGGCGCGACATGTGGTTGATAGACTAGCAATCCGCACCCCTAAATTTCACCCAGGTTTCATGCAACGTTTCGTTTTGTTAGCATTAGTGGCACTCCTCGCAGCCTGCGGGTTGCCACGCCAAGCACCACCACCCGACTGGCGGGTCACCTACTACGATCGCAATGGCGACGGCATCGTCGATTACGAGTTCCACATGCATACGCGCCGTGTAGACGCGAACTGGGCACTGATCGATACAACGTTTCAGGGCCACTATAACCGGCGGCTGTTTTTTGGCCACGAGGCAGAACAGCGTGTCTATATTGTCGTGCCTAAGGGCGTAAAGATCACGGCCGGAAATCCGCCGAGAAGTTACACGTATTGAGATTGGATTATTCCGCGCGCAGTGCGACCACCGGATCGACTTTGGTGGCGCGACGGGCGGCGATCCAACAGGCCAAGAGTGAAATCGCGGCCAGCAGCAGACTAACGATCCCAAAACTGAAGGGATCGTGCGCGCTGATTCCATACATTTGATTCGCCACCAGCTTTGCCACCATTAATGCAATCGCGAGGCCGGTCGTTAGTCCCGCGACGAGAAGGAGAGCGCCTTCCCGGAAAATCATCGCTAATATCCCACCCTGCGTCGCGCCTAACGCCAGCCGCACACCGATCTCGCGCGTCCGTTGCTGAATCCCGTACGAAATCACCGCATACAAACCGGCCGCAGCCAGAAACAGCGCGGCCCCGGCAAAAGATCCGACCAACAACAGACTGAAGCGTCGTGAAGCCAGCGCGGCAGCCGTCAATTCGGTCATGGGTCGAACATTACTGACCGCCACGCCGGCATCGACATTTCGAATCTCCGCCCGCAGCAAGGGCCCAACAACGGAAGAAGGCGAAGCGGTTTTTATGACCCAGTAGGTGCTGTTCCGCAGGAAGGGCACACCGTCTTTCGGAACTTGCCGCAGCGGCAAATAAAGATCGGCTTTAGCCGGTGTTTCCAGATTGGTCTGCTTGACCGGTCCCACGATTCCGATGATCTCAACCGGCCGCGGTTGGCCATCCGTATCGTCCACCACTACGCGCTGCCCGATCGGGGAACGGTCCGGGAAATGATTCTTCGCCAACACTGCGCTAACGATCGCAACCGGAGAACGCTCCCCTTCATCCTCATCAGTAAAGAAACGCCCGCTGAGCAGCGGGATCCCCATCGCTCGAAAATAGTCCGGACTAACGATTCGATAATTCGTTGAGGGCGTATTTTGCGGATCGGTTGGCGGCTGATCCGGCCGGGTGAAGTGGATGAACGACATACTTTTCGGCGCCAGCGGGAGAATGGAGACCAGCCCCACACTTTGGGTTCCGGGCAAAGCAGCGAGCCGCGGGTGAAGTTTTTCGTAAAATTGAACGATGGCAGGGCCGTCGGCGTAGGTGACCTGAGGCAAAGAGAAACGAACCGTAAAAAGATTGCTGGAATCGAATCCCGGCTGCTCGCCGCTTATACGCAGAAAGCTACGAAACAAAAGTCCGGCATTCGCCAGCAGAACCAAAGCGAGCGCGATTTGTCCTGCTACCAGCCAGGTTCGTAAGCGGCGGGTTCCCCCTGTCGAGCCGCGCCCGCTCGAGGCGAGCGCGTCGCGCAGTTCGCAACGGGAAAGCAGCCAGGCCGGAGCCAGCCCGCAAGCTAGAGTTGCCACCAACGTCACCACCACCGCGAATACCAATACAGTCCAATCGATGGAAAGGGTCTCGATGCGGGGAAGATCGGTCGGAACGAGTCGAAACAGCGCTTGTTTTCCGACCGCTTCGAAAAATACGCCTAACGACCCGCCAATTGCGGCGACAATAAAACTTTCTGCCAGCAAAAGACGGGTCAATTGACCGCGAGTTGCGCCCAGTGCGGTGCGCACCGCCAGTTCACGTTGCCGGGCAACGGCCCGTGATAATGAGATCCCCGCCAGATTCGTGCAGCCAATAATAAGGACGGCGCCGGCCGCGCAGAAAATTGTGAGCAAGACTGCCCGAACATTGGTAACGATCTCTTCCGTCAGCGGAACGAACGTAAGCCCGATCTTGCCCGCATAAGCCTCGGGAAATTGTTGATGAAGATTTTTCAATATGGCATCGAGCTCCGCATGTGCCTGCTGAGATGTGACCGCGGATTTCAGGCGGCCGACCATGCGCAGAAAATTAACCGAGTTACGGGCGTTGCGCCGTGGATCGGACTCCGGCTGCAACGGAACAACAATGTCGGTATCCAGGTTCGGGAGAGCAAAATTCCTTGGCAGAACGCCGACAATTTGCCGGGGCTCCCCGTTTACATTGACCGAACGCCCGATGACCTCCGGATCTTTAACGTAACGACGCGACCAGAGACCATAACTGATCATGACGACGGCCGGTGCACCATTGCGATCGTCGGCTTCAATCAATGTTCGGCCCAGGAGCGATCGCACCCCGAGAATGGCAAAGGAATTTGCTGACATCCGCACGCCCTGGACCCGTTCCGTTTCGCCCGAATCCGATAAATTTG
>DATENK010000334.1:0-5241 GCA_035275085.1 Verrucomicrobiia bacterium
ATGTTCGGCAGGGCTTCACCGGGAATCGTGAGGATTTGAACGTCGCCAATGTTCACCAGGTTCATCTGCGTCGTAAGCGTTCCATCAGGGGCAGCTGCGCCGCGCAACACTTTCAGGAGATCGCGCATGAGCGGTGAATCCACAGGAAAAGAGACAGAGCGAGCTGCGCAGAACAATTTCGGTTCATTCTGCTCAGGTGCATCGCGGATAATGCGCAGCGCTTCATCGGCGAGCAGTTCGCCAATGCGCACGCATTCTCCCCAGGTGCGCGCATCCTTGCTGTCCTTGCTCCGATTATCCGCAGTCACCATCCCACCCTGCGCGCTGTTCATGAAAATGCCGGTGCCGCCGCCCTTCGTCGCAATGCGGCCATAGAGAGGCCCGATCAGGTCCGGACTGCAAATCCCCACGCCACTACCCAGGACTTCTGGATGTATCGCGTAATTGACCAACGTGACGAACGGTTTGCCCGACGCATCCAGGATCTGAATCACGTGACAGCGCGGGTCGTACAATTGTTCGGCGTAATAATTGTAAGCTATTTTCCCTTTGGCTTCGCCGGTGGCAACTTTGATTCGAGCAGGCTGCAGTTTGGCGGTGGCCTCATTGATCGCATCAGCCATGCGCGTGCAAACTGTGTCCAGATATTTTGGATCGCTATCGGTGCCGCCTTTGCCATTCGGAAACCCATAGCAATCCGGGCCGCTGTGCGTGTGTGTGGCGCCGATGAGAATGTTTGATGGTGGAATATTCGTCACCGCCGCACGGACGCGATTTCCCAGCACGGATGGAAATCCCAGAAAGTCCGCGCTGACAATTGCGAGACGTATTCCCTGCTGCTCCATCACCAGCGCGTGCACACTCAGTTCGCCTTCCTTGCGTGTGACCGGATGCGATGGGCCCACGCCGCCGCTGACCGGCAACAATGGATCGGGCGTCACAACGCGCACGGCAATACCCGCTCGAAAATCCGCGGCTGCATTAAGGGCGGAAACGCAGAGCAGGAGCAATGTCACGACTCGCATGCCGCGAGAATACCAAAACAAAGTTGTTCGTGAAACGCGGGATTTTTGATCTAGTGAGATTGTGAATGCGACAGTCCAATCTGTCGAACCGAAGCCGGTTGTCGCGCCCGTACTCCCGTTGCGCCCGACCGCATCACCTCCTCAACGCCTTGTCTCGCTGGACGCATTTCGTGGCGCGATCATGCTGCTGATGGCTTCGAGCGGCTTTGGCATCCCGCAGATCGCCAAAAATTTTCCGGAAAGCGGAGTATGGAAATTTCTGGGCCACGAATTCGATCACGTGGCATGGACGGGCTGCGCGCTCTGGGACCTCATCCAACCGGCGTTCATGTTTATGGTGGGGGTGGCTTTGCCGTGGTCGATAGCGAACCGGCAAGCGCGCGGCGAGACTTTCGGGAAGATGTTCGGTCATGCCGTGTGGCGTGCCTTGCTGCTGATTGGGCTGGCTGTTTTTCTCACCTCTGCCTTCAGCAAACGCACCGAATGGATATACACGAACGTGCTCGCACAAATTGGCTTGGGTTACTCGTTTCTCTTCCTGATCTATTTCACGCGGCCGCGCACGCAATGGTTCATCGTCTTTGGCATCCTCTTCCTTTACTGGCTTGCATTTGCCCTTTATCCCGCGCCTGCAGGTGACTTCGATTGGAAGAGCGTCGGTGTTCCAGCCAATTGGCAACACCTGACTGGGTTCGCGTCGCATTGGGAAAAAAACGCAAACTTCGCTGCCAGCTTCGATCTCTGGTTCCTGAATCTCTTTCCGCGCGAAGCGCCATTCATTTTCAACAAAGGCGGTTACCAGACGCTCAATTTCGTTCCGTCGCTGGCCACGATGATTCTCGGCATGATCGCCGGTCGCCTGCTCCGCAGCGAACTCGCGCTCACCGCAAAATTGAAACGGCTTCTAACTTTCGGCGTGGCGGGAATCGTCGTTGGCGGAACGCTGCATATCGCAGACCTCTGCCCCATCATAAAGCGCATCTGGACTCCTTCCTGGGTGCTCTTCAGCGGCGGTCTGGTAACGCTGCTCCTCGCCGCTTTCGTGGCGGGAATCGAGTGGCGGGGCTGGAAGCGCTGGACGTTCCCACTTGTCGTGGCGGGACTGAATCCGATCACGCTCTATTGCATGTGGCAGCTCATGGTTGGATTTGTGCGCGACAACGTGCGCACCCATTTCGGCCAGCACGTTTTTGAGAGCTTCGGGACAACGTATGCGCCCATGCTTGAACGTGTCACTGTCCTCCTCGTTTTCTGGCTCATCCTTTTCTGGATGTACCGCCGCAAAATCTTTCTTAGACTATGACGGCGATGAACGGTTTGCTGGCGCTGTCCGTTTTGATAGCCGCCAGCGCACCGGCTGCAAGCATTAAGGCTAAGTTCAGCCCGGGAAAGCTCGACGTTCGCGCGCAAGTCTTTGGCCAGAGCAATTGGGTTGATCTCGCGTCGTATGTGATGGAAACGAATTCGCGTCCCTATCTTCATCCCTTGCGCGACGCTTCGGGGACCGTCGTTCTGACAGAGGATCGGCCCGCGGACCATCCATGGCAGCACGGCATTTTCACCGGCTTTCACCGCGTAAACGCGTTTAACTACTGGAAGGAAGACGAGGGCAAGCAACGCTTCGTGCGACTCGTGAACCTGAAAGAGGCTTCGGATCATGTCTCGTGGCGTGCGCTCGTGGAACTCGTGGCACCAGACGGGAACGTAACGCTGGAAGAGGAAGATGCGATCACTATTTACGCGCCCGAGTCGCGCGACGCTTACGTGATCGATTTCGATCTTCTGCTGCGCGCCCAAAAGCAGGATGTGCGCTTCGGCAAATTCTTTGTGGGCGGGCTAGCGGTGCGCATGCCATGGGACCAAGCCAATCCGCGCCAGACACACCTCAATTCAGAAGGGCTGCGCGACCGCCAATGTGAGCAACAGCGAGCTGCCTGGTGCAACGTCGAGCGCCCATTTGGAAAAGAAAACGAAATTTTTGGCATCGCAGTCTTCGATCATCCCGACAATGCCAGTCACCCTCCCGGCTGGCGCGCCGATGAACAAGGTCTGATCAACCCGAACGTCTCTGCTCTCGCGGACTGGACGCTCCCGGCACACAAATCGCAGCGTTTCCGATACCGGCTTCTGGTTTATCGTGGCACCGCCACGCGCGAACAATTGGCGAAGAGATTCGATGGCTTCAAGTAAGCTATTCAGCTTGATGCGCGCGCATTCACCCGACACTGTCGCGCTATGCTGAGACCGGACAAGAAGTATTCCGTTTACGATCTGCGTCAGCTCAAAGGCAAACGCTGCCTGAGTCACGTTCATGTCAAATCGCCGGAAGAAGCGGCTGCGGCCGAAGCAGCGGGGATTGACTTACTGAGTTGCAGTTTCGATACACCGGCGTCGCAGGCTCGATTGCCGCTGCTCGTGGCCGCGGCCCCGAAAAGTTTTATCTCAGGAGCGACTCCCCACGGCTTGGCTTCGTCGGAAGAAGCGATTCGCATCGCATTCCGCGCGCTGGAGATCGGCGCAAGCTCCGTTTATTGCTCCGCCAGTCCATCAATCATCGAAGCCATGGCACGAGAACAAATCCCGGTTGTTGGTCACCTCGGCATGGTTCCCCGCCATGCGACGTGGACGAACATCCGGCCGATCGGCAAGACCGCCAGCGAAGCCAAAAAGCTCTACGATCAAATGAAGCGCCTCGAAAATGCCGGCGCTTACGCGGCGGAACTCGAATTGGTGCCCCACCAACTCGCGGCGTACCTTTGCAAACATACTTCCATGTTCCTGATGTCGCTCGGCTCAGGTAGTGGTTGCGATTCGCAGTTTCTTTTCTCGGACGACATCCTCGGCGACTACGACGAGCGCATTCCACGCCATGCCAAGGCATACCGAGATTTTTTAAAGGAATACAAGCGCCTCCAACAGGAGCGCATCGCAGCATTTAAGGAATACGCCGACGACGTCAAGACCGGCCGCTTTCCCGAAAAGCGCCACCTCGTGTCGATGGACGACGCTGAATTCAAACAAGCGATCGTCAATATCGAAGCGAAGCCGTAGGAGCCACATCCTAGCAGCCGAGGGGTCGGTGCCAGACTTCGGAGGGGGGGGACCCCCCTTGGGGGTTTTTAAGTGTCAATGTGTCAGGACCCGCGTAAACATTGGTCGGAAGCGAGGTTTGCAGTGTCAACTCGGATGTCAGCCAAGTGTACGCAAGTGTCAGGGACTCGGCAAAAATCTCCATGATTCACAGGGCTGGGTCCGTATTCGTCCCCTGCGCATGTCCGCAACCTGTAAGGTAATCGAAATGAGGCGTAAAAGAATCTGTGCATGCACGCGTTGCGAACATGAATATAACCGCGGCGTTTTGACCCGATCGTTTTAGCCAGTTGACCCATTCTGATCGGGCGCTACTATGCGTCAAAGATGAATAACGACGGTGTTAGGCCGCCTGAGCGTATGAGCTGTTGCGCAAAACTTCTTGCCTTCGTCGCTGGCGTTTTCGTCACAGTTATTGCGTTCACTCTCGCATTGGTTGCCATAGAGTTCTTTGGCCATCGTCTCGATTCCGGGTTGTTGGGGATCTGCGGACCGTACGGACCACACACCACGTTAATCGCCTTGATGGCTCTTGCGGGGTTCGTTTTGAGCATTGTGACCGGAGTCTATGCGGCACGACGTTTCTACCATTTCATCACGCGCGAGACCTAATAAATCGCTGCAGCAAACGTCGCCGAGGCGTTCTAGTTCCCCTGCGCGGTTCGCGTCGCTTGGCCCGGCGTGGTTAAGCTTTTGCCAATAGGCGGCAACTACGCGCTTGTTATGATTCACGCGATTCTAGTCGGCGTGTTGAGCCTGCTCGGACTGGCAGTTTGGGCGCGTATTACCTTCACGTTCGGGCCGGGCGACCGCGAGGAGTTTCAGGCCTTGTAGTCGTCGTCATCGTTTCTCAGGCAGTGTTGGCTGGCGTTCTCGTTTGCCATTCCGGCGGGTTACTACATCTTCTGTCTTCTCTGCAGTATTTCAATCATTCCGCGTCGAGCACTGAAGACGAGCGGGCTGGTGATGCATCTGTTGGCGCTACCGGTCTTCATCGCATTGTCGTGGCGGTTTCGCACCATCGGCACGTCCGCGCTACTTCTCGCATTCTTTTGGTTGATGATGTATAGAGAAAGAGTTCAGCATGACAACCGTGCCGCCTAATCATGCCCGCAGCGAATCCGGC
>DATENK010000335.1:0-9321 GCA_035275085.1 Verrucomicrobiia bacterium
TCGAGCACGTCGGTCCACACGATCGGATAACCGTCGAGCGTCGGGCCGCCGACCGCGTCGCGCGTGCTCGGGCGATTGGGCACGAACGCGAACAGGTCGGTCGCCGTATTGAAGTCGCGCAAGCGGCTTTCCCACGTCGAGTGCAGGTAATACTTCGCGCCGCGCGAAAGGGCCGCCGAATTCACCTTCAGGCGCAACGCGCGGAATTCCGCCAGCGTGGCGTCGCTCGGTTTGGTCTTCGTCGCCGCCAACTGGACGTTCTTGCTGTTGTCGGTCGCGATCTTGGCGATGCCCTTCACGCTTTCATACGTGCCGGACCCGTCGGCGAGGAATGCCCACGTGTCTTCGGCGCGCGCGAATTCCACCGCGCCGTATCGCGCGAGGAACTGCCCCATCGGCACGATGCTTTGCTCGTCCAACTCGCGCGGGACGCGCACGATGCCGCCGATCTTATGCGACTCGAGGGTCGCAAAATCGATCTGCGGCGATTTTTCCGTGATGCTCGCGCTCATCGCGATCGAGCCGAAGGCCGGACGCGTTTTGAAGCGCGGCGGCTTGGCGGTGCCCAGCCCGATTGGGAACGGGAACATGTTGCGCCGGGCCACGCCGAATTCGCTGATCAACTCGCGAATCTCGCCGAAGTACTCGGTCGGCAACGGAATGTCCGTGGTCGTCAGCGCCGTGCGCGTCTCGATGCCCAGGATGTTGCGCGCTTCGGCGAACAGCGATTCGCGCGCTCGTGCATCCAGCAGGTCGAGCCGGCCGGAGCGAGCGTTACCGAGGATGAACAATGCGCCGAGATTGCGCGCGCATTCATCGCTCACGAACCCTGGCCGACGGACGCTCGAAGCCGCGCCGCGGGCGAGCCATTGCCGGCGCACTTTGTCCAGTTCGGTCTTGAGCTTTTGGTTTTCGTCTTTGGTTTCGGAAATGCCGGTCTTGATGTCGGCGATTCCCTGTCGGAATTCGTCAATGATTGCTGTTTCCATAGTTTGCTTTCTCGTTGATTGGTTTACCGACGCGTCGGAATTAACACGGAGGACACAGAGAGCACGGAGTGCCACGGAGATTTCTCGCTTCGTGTTCTTCGGTGCTCGGTATTCTCGGTGTTGAATGATCACGCGCATGGTTTGTGTGTGGTTGTTGGTTATGCCCGATCCGCCAGTTCTCTGACTTCGCGGGCGAGCTGCAACCATTGCGCTCCATTGGTCTCGCGGCCCGGAGCGCGGGCGGCGGCGGGGAGACCTGCCTGATCGTTGCAAAATTTCACGTAGGGCCGACACTTTTGTCCGCCGCGGACAGGAGTGTCCGCCTTACTTTCCAAATGGCGCAGAACCACACTGAGCTCCTGCAAATCGCTCTTTTCCACCGCGCCGTCTTTCACGGCCAGGGCGAGGGCGTTTGGGTTTGCGGGAATGCCGACCGCGGAGACTTCCAGCAGTTCCTGCTCAAGATATCTTCGCTTGAAGCCGGACTTCTCCTTGCCGTCCTCCCAGCGGATCGGCACGAAGCCGACCGAGGCCGCGCGGAGATAGCCGCCGCGGTAGAGGTCGCGCGCGATCTTTGCGAACGGATTTTCGCGTGACGCGAATTTCCATGTCTGCAGCAAATCCTTGCCGCTGACCCAGGTCTTGAGCGCCTGGCCGATGGTGAAGATGATGTCGCCGTATTGATGCGCGTTTTGGATCACCGGATTTTTCAAGTAGTTCTCCAAACGCCAGCCGGATGCGACGATCACTTCCTGGTAGCGATCCAGGGTTTCGTCGCTCGCGCGCATGTGGAGGATGTCGGCGTCGGTCGGGTCGGGTTTTACGTCCACGGGCAGTTCGGCGCGCAGGCCTTTTGAGCCGTTGTGTAGTTGGATGAGTCGGGTATCGAGAGCGTTGTTCATAAGTCTGTCAGTTGTCCGTTGTCAGTGGTCAGTTGGTTGAAGTAATGGCGGACGCGGCGGAGAATGAGCTCCGTGGGTTCACCCCGTTGAATCGCGTCGGCGATGATCGCCTCGATCTGCGGCCGGCCATTCTCGAGCGTGGCGAGGGTGCGGCAACGTTGCTCGAATAGGTCACGCTTTGAAGTCCGCCTCCTTACGTCGGCGGCTACGGATTTTAATTCCTGGTAGCGGGAACCAAGGAAGGTGCGGTCGCCGTGCGGGAGTTCCGGCAGCCCCAAATCCAGGACCGCGTTCACCGCATTCAGCGGCACGCCCACGCCAAACAGCTTCAATCCCGAATCGATGCGGGCGCGTTGCGCTGCTTGCATTACCGGCGTGGCTTTCACGTGGAATTCGCCGCGCAACTCGCGCCCAAACTTTTTCACAATCGGATCGATCCCCGCCTCGAGCCGCTTGCACAGTGGCGCGATGCGGTTCTCGACGAAATTCAAGCGTGCCGCGTCGCTGACGCTGCGATTGGCGTCCTCGGTGTAGCCCAACAACTCCTGCGGCACCTTGTAGATCGAGCAAATCTCCTGGCGGTTGAACTTGCGGTTCTCGAGGAACTCCAGGTCCATGGCGCTGACGGCGGGTTTTTCGATTTTTGCGCCATTGAACAATACGAGTGGGCGATCGGCGGTGCCGGCAGCGCGCTTGCGTTCGCGCAAGGCCGCGCGCATTTGCTCCCATTGATCGGGCTCGGGCTGCTGGGGAAGGCTGACGATCAGGCCGGTGTCCGCGTTGTTGAGCATGGCGCCTTTCATGAATTGGGCAGCGGCGTAATCGGTCTGGGCGGCGAGCCAGGCAACGGTGAGCGGCGACATGCCGCGCCAAAGATGAAACGGGTTCGGCAGCCTGATATGAATGACCTCCTCTGGTAAGAGAACAGTGGAAGGTATAGGTGAGTTAGCTCCCGAGCCCGTAAAGTTCCAGCCGATGAGTTCGTGATCGGCGATGATTTCGCGCATCTGGTCCGGGTTGAGGATCAAAAGGGAATTAGGGACTCGTGTAACTCGTCCTTCCAGGTGAGGATGAATAAAGGCTTCGCCGCGGAGGCAGAGCCAGGTCACGATCAGTTCCCAGAAGGCGAAGCGGTCCATGTGCCGATGCGGCTGCTCAAAGAGTTTGGCAGCCGCATCGGCGCCGCTCTTATCTCCTATGATGCGAAAGGGAATGGCTGAAATATTTTCCGCGAGGGTGGTGATGCAGGCGTAAACCCAAGTGGATTGCTGGAAGGCGCTGGTGAGTGTGGGCGGCGTGGTGGCAGAATCCTCCTGGCCGCGCAACCAGGCTTGGGCGAATGAGGTGGCGCGGGTCTGGCTGCTGAAGCGTTGGAGGAGACGCTTGCTTACGCGCGCGGCTCTGTCGGAAAACCAACGTTTAATTTTCATAATTATTTATAAATCACAATGAAAATGGAGCGCGGGGCAGAGCGAAGGGGCGACACGTTTTGGATTTACGTTGCCATGCAGTCGATTTGCCCACGTCCGGATGGACGGAGCGTGAATGGAAAGCGGTGTCGCCGCTTCGCTCTGCCACCGCAGTCCAAACCGGACCCGTTAGCGCGCGGTATTTTCATACGACCATGGCTCCTAATTTCGGCACGTGACTGGTCGCGTGTTGGCGCAACGCCTTGGCCCAGAAGCGATCACAGTGGCTGTCCTTGGCTTCGCCGCCGAAACGCAAATTGCCGGCGCTGGTGACTTCCTTGCGTATGCTGCGCAGGTCCGCGCGCAGGTTGGGATTTGGATCCAGGCGGAGACGATGTTCCTCGAAGGCCAGGCGCAGGCCGTAGGCGAACTGTTCTTTGATGTCGGCGGTGAAATGCACCGGCTCGATGCGGTGTCTGAACCTTTTCTGCGCGCGTTCGGCGAGTTGCATGCCCAGGCCGGTGGCATCGACACACGCGCGGCGCATCATCGGAAGTTCCATGATGCGGTAAAATTCGTCCTCGATTTCAGCGAAGGTTGCGCCGCGTAATTCGATGCGCAGCCGGTCCCAAATGACGTCGCCGATTTTTTCGCCGACATCGATAACGCAAAGGTCTTCCTTGCGGGCAACGTCCACGCCGGCGTAAAGGGGATTGGCAGCCTCTTCCAATTGTTCGATGGTTTGCAGGCAGCCCTCCTGCTCGCAGTCGGTGATCATCTGGTGCGTGATGAAGGCGGAATGGTCGTCCGCGGGGACGCAGCAGTACTCCTGAAGCCATTGTTCTTCATCGAGGCATTCGGAGCGCAGGCGGCGGACAAATTGTTCACGGGTTTCGCCGTAAACTGTTGAAACAGTTTTGCGCGCATCCTGGTCAATGGACACCTGGCTGAAGCCAGGTGTTACTAGGACGTTCTGCAACGCTGGGACGTCGCTCGATCGAGGTGCTAATGAGAGGTCGGCGGGCGGGTTTTCCAGCCCTCTGACTTTATTGATCTTTTCGACCAAGCCCGCATCTACGGCGTCCTGCAAGGTGACGCGATGATGGCTCCAGCCCATCGGGTTGCCGTGGTGTTTGATGGCATCGAGGATTTCATAAAAGACGGTCTGGTCGCCGCGATGGGTCGAGATGATGGAAAGCTGGCCGCCCCAGGTGGTGCAGGGCTTGGCGATGCGATAGAGTTCGCGCTGATCGCGATGGATGGCGAATTCGTCGAGCTTGATGTGACCGGTTTTGCCAACGAGGGCGTCGGGACTGGAGGAGACGGAAAAAATGCAGCGGCCGGACTTGAAACGGAGGGTGAAAGCGCCGAGGTCGCGTGCTTTGTCGAAGACTTCCCATTCCGGGCCGGAGGCGGCGACCTCGAGGGTTTCGGCCCAATGTTTGCAGATGCGGAGGTATTCGCGGGCGGTGCGAAGGTCGCGGGAGGAGACCCAAACGTCGAGGGCGCGATCGGAAGCGATGGCCTTGATGACGGAGTCGTAAGCGTCGGCGGTGGTAAGACCGATCTGGCGACTTTTTTCGACGATGCGCAGGGGGGACGGATCATCGATCCAGCGGCGTTGATAGGGGAGGAAATAGCGCGATTCCATAGACGGTTCAGAGGTTGAGCTTGTTTTCGGTGTGTTTGATTTCGTCGAAGGTCGGGGGCCGTTTTGCTTTGTCGGATCGTTGCGCGGCGAGTTCTTCGCGATATTTTTCGCGAGCGAGCAGCTCGCGGCTGAGACGGGCGAGGACGGCGATAAGGTCTTTGAGGCTGGCGGAGTCGCCCTTGAGTTGTTGTTTCCATTTGGTCCAGTCGAAGTCGAGGAGGCTTTGGCAAATATTCTCGGAGGCGAGAGCCAGAGCGGCATCGAGATCTGAGCTGGTGTGTGAGTCAGGTGGAGGATTGGTGCTCATGGTGTTTTGCGTTGTGTGTTCTGGATGGGGTGCGGCGGGGCTTGCATTTGGCCGCGGGTTCCTCGCGCATCTGGTAGATCGGGAGGCGGACGGGACCTTGCACGGAGGGGAATTCAGGTTCTCGCATGCGTGACCGCGCGGCCCCCGGTGCGAAGTCAAGAAGGCCCTGGCGTGGCTGGAGACTTGTTTGCACCGCCTGCCAATCGAAGTAGACCGCATGACGCCAGCGGACGTAGGGGATGATGCCGCGACGTTGCCAATTGGTAATAGTGCGAACGGTTCGTTTGAGGCGGCAGGCGAGCTCGCGTTTGGTGATCAGGTTCTCGCCTTTCTCACCGCCCATAATATTTTGAGTTTTCGTATTCATACTTGCGTTTCGGTTTTCGGTTTTACCGAGTGCCCGGTCACGCCCGCGTGATCCATATACACCCGGTTTTTTTGTGTTCGTTTGCGTCTCGGAAACCCTTTCCCTGTTCTTCCTGTTTTTTCCTTTTCCGCTTTCCTCGTCTTTCCTTTTTCTTCCCTGAGTTTCCTGGGCCAAAATTTTTGAAAAAATTGTTGACGACTTTTTTCTTTCCGTGCCGCTGAATCCTTTTTTTGACTTTCGCCTCCGGCAGACCTCGCTGTGCATTGAGCCGGATGGCTTTTCTACGGTGGGAATTCTCGCAGGCAGGGTAGGACAAATACCGTCCTACCCTAAAAATAGGGAAAAATAATTTTAGAGGCCAAAGTCGCGAAAAGTGACCTAAAATACTGAAAGGTTGCGGTTTTAGGGCACCGACGCTTAATTGTATCCAAATCGCCTTGGCGCTAGCATGAAGAGACAATGGTGCCGCGTATGAAACACCCAATCACTGCGGCCACCGAAGGGGACGAAAGGACTTGGCGAGCGGGCGACGCTTGGATTTGCGCCGTTGTATTGATCGTATTGTCGCTCTGCTTTAACGAATTGTTATGGAGTATCAGCCGAGACAGCCGAGTATCTGCGAATTGGCTTCAGTCGCCCGCGGGCACGCTTGTTCTTAGGTTGTTTCGTACGGCTTGGTGGCTGCTGGTGGTTTTTCTGTTTACGCGTGCCCGATCTGCTCGAGAATTTTTCGGCCGCTCTGGGCTGAGTCTGCCACCGAACCTCACGGGGTGGTCCGCTGCTTGGATCGGTGTGGCCATCGGGTGGTTGGATCTTTACGGCGTTATCAAGGGGTGGGTTCCCCAGAGTCAGATTTCTTCGAGCTACTATTCACAGGGTGGAGCGATGTGGTGGTCATACGTTGCTTACGTGGTGTTGTTGGGCCCATTTTACGAGGAGACGGTCATGCGAGGTTTTCTGTACCGAGCTTTTCGTGGCAGCTACGGGATTGTGGCGAGCATTTTCTTCGTTCTCTGCGTGGTTGCTTATTTCCACTGGGGCTTGTTGTCACGTCCTTTGTCGTTCTTTTGCGCTGTGATCGGTGCAGTGTTTCTGTGCGTTATTCGAGAACGGACCGCGAGTCTTTGGAATTGCGTTCTCTTTCACGTCGCTTACAATGCCACAGTTACGGTGCAGTGGTGGTTCTACGTTTTCGGATTACTTGCAGTGTTGCCCTTGTGTGCCCGTGCGACGTTTAAGAAGGCGCCGCGGGAAGCCGTGCCGCCGCCCTCGTCCAGCGAAACACCAACAATAAAATAGCAGACCTGAAAGATGGATGCGATCGACGACCCACGGGGAACAGCGGTATGACTAGAGAGAGGATCGTTAAACGATTGCTGCAATGCGTGGTGGCGGCTGCGAGTTGCTGGTTATTCACGCCTTGGATTGCCGTATGCGTTGTGACGCTGTCCCCTCTTCCCGCACGACATTTCGTGTATTGCTGCACGGATTACACGGTTCTGCCGCCGCGGTGCTTTACCACCCGCTCTATATCGGCTGCCTTTTACCCGGTAGCCTGTTTCTTCGAATCCGACCTGAGCGGGAGTTTCATATCGCGCGATATTTTTCAATGGGTGGAGTCACTGCGATACCGTGCCCATGCCGAATAATTACCTCCAATGTTTGATCCTTTGTTTCTGCGCGCAAATTGGCATGGCGATTTGTGGCCAGTGCGTTGAAGTGAAATCATTCCTGGAATCATGCCGAAATCGTCCAAGACAAAAACCAACGACCTCAAGATTGCGATCGAGCACGCAACTGAGAGCGGCGGCATTAGCGCGTTACCCACGCAGAAGGCGAAAGCGCAAACAGATATGCGGCCAAGCTGTTGTTCGAATTTCGTGTCATGATGTCAGCAATTAGGAATCGTGAATAGGCCTGCCGGTTAGAGTCGCAACCATGGCGCCTTCCTGCTACCATTAAAGAACAGCTATGCCAAATAATAAGTTATCGCGATGGTGAGTGGCTCGACCGTGACGGTTTCGTCCATCCTCGGTTTCACCGCGCCCGTTTCGCCTTGGCAGAAGCTCCTGACGTGTTGATCTCTGCCGCCGATTTGCGAAGAGCACTTGCGGAGTGGCTTGGTCATTCGTGATTTGGTGCTTCGCTGTGCCTTCATGTCAACCAATCCCACTTGCCTGCCGATAATCCTATCTGATTCGTAAGGGCGCAGCGTGACGAGCACCCAATAAAGAATATGAAAGCGCGAGCGATGATCATGACACTGTGCGCACTGCAAGCCTGCCTGTTCGTATTCCTTGTGTTCACTTTACCTGAGCCCGCTGGGCACTTGAAAGCGGCGGCAAGAACTGCTCAAGACTTGCTGAAGGCAGATACGGGTTCAAATGCAGAAACAATGCAAAAACATGTGGCCGCTGCATTCGATGGCTACCGGGTCTTTGTGAGAATCTGGATTGTTAGCACCTTTGCTACGATATCTGTCCTGTTTGTCTTTCTTTTACATGAACCTTCGCCCAAACAGAACGTAAGTAGGACCGCTTCTGAGCCATGCGCAAATCAGGCAGCAGAAAAGCAGCGGGCCTGAAGTTTGCGCTCGAGGACGCAACTCAAAGCAGCGGCGTCAGTCTGAAGGCTTTGTGGCTTGAAGCGGGCGTTTCACCGTCATAACTTCCAAGCATGAAAGAACGCGCCAAGCGGCGAACGAATGGCCGCGCCACGCGGGTTGAGTTGGGCAGGTACATCGTTGCCGACCCCGTGATTTGCCATGGAAAGCCAACGTTCAAAGGCACGCGGATCATGGTTTGGCAGGTGTTGGAAGATGTGGCTGAAGGGCGTTCGTGGGATTTTATTTGCAACGTGCGGTGGGGTGGCCGCATTCCAATGGCGGCGGTGGGTGAAGCGGTGCGATTAGCGCAGCACGCGCTGCTCGACAAGCGCGGGCGATTGGCTGAGGGTTTTAAGGGGCCCGCGTTAGCAGCAGCGTGAATCTGCTGGACGAGAACTTTCCCCTGGACCAGGCGCAGCTTCTTCGGAGATGGCGAATCCCCTTTCGTGTCATCGGACGCGACATCAGCTTTGCTGGCGTGCAGGACCCGGACATCGTTCCGCTCCTTCATCGAATTGGCGGGGTTACATTTTTCACACAAGACGAGGATTTCTTCGAACGGCGTTTTTGCCACACAAGGTACTGTTTGGCGTTCCTGAATGTGCGCGCCGACGATGCCGCGACATGCTTGCGGCGATTTCTGCGGCATCACACATTCCGAACTCGGGCTGGACGGATGGGTATCGTCGCGCGTGTGCATTACGAGGCCATTCACTTTTGGAGACTAGGCATTACACGACTTCAAAAAGCCGATTGGGATGGTCATTGATCCTATGCAAGTGTCTCTCTTCGGGCACCTCGCCGTGCATTGCGCCGGATGGCTTTTCTACGGTGGGAATTCTCGCAGGGAGGGTAGGACAAAAACTGTCCTACCCTGAAAATGCGGAAAATAAATTTTTCGACGCGTAGATCGCCGAATGGCCCTATTTTCTGGAATTTGTGCATTTTTGCAGTAGCCTAATCCGCAGGCATGTCAACAAACCGCAGCCCAGTCTGTATGAGGCAACTACCAAAGGATTTTTGGATTGGGATCGTTCTGTGGCTGATCTTTTCTTTTCTCCTTGGCGAGTGGGCGCTCCGAGAAGCTGCGA
>DATENK010000336.1:0-4517 GCA_035275085.1 Verrucomicrobiia bacterium
CCGTGTCATTTTCTGGGAAGGTGCAGCAGTCATAGCTGCGATTGCGCTGGCGGTCATGCTTTCCCGCTTCTTCCCAGTCGTCAGTTTCGTTGAAACGTTGCAAGAGCGTGTGATGAGTTGGGGCGCCTGGGCCGGGATTTGCTATCCAGTACTGTTTGCGGCGTGTAATGTCCTTTTATTGCCAGGAGGCGTCCTTGCTGTGGGAGGCGGGTTCTTCTTCGGTCTATGGTGGGGATTTTTAATCGTGTTTGCAGGCAATATCGTTTCAACGGCGATTTCATTTTCGCTGAGTCGCTTTGTCGCAAGACGGTGGTTTCAGCGAAAGCTCTCAACTAATCCTACATTGAGGGCCTTGGGTCCTGCTGTGGAGCGCGAGAGCTGGAAGATCATTCTCTTGAGCCAGTTGCATCCGTTGTTTCCGACCAGCCTGCTAAATTACTTTTATGGGCTGACCCGAATACGGTTTAGCACTTACATGCTTTGGGCTTCGATTGGCCGTATGCCTGGCCTTTTCTTTTACGCATACATGGGAACGCTGGGGCAACTTGCCGTGCGCATCATGCGCGGCAAGAGTTATCCGAAAACACTTGAGTATTGGATTTGGGGCGGCGCGTTTGTAACAACCGTATTGTTACTCGTGGTGCTGGGTCGTGTCGCGCGCCGCGCGATTCAAACGCCAGTGGGACGAGGGTCCGGCGAAATCCCAAAGGATCACTTAGAGCAGGGCGTATTATCTGAATAAAACTATAGTAATAAGCAATTTATGTTTAAATTGTCTGCCGATTACGATGTAGTTGTAGTTGGGAGTGGACACGCCGGCATCGAAGCGGCGCTGGCGGCGGCTAGGCTCGGCTGTCGAACACTGATGTTGACCCAGAACCTGGATACTATCGGGCAGATGTCGTGCAATCCTGCTATCGGTGGACTGGCAAAAGGACATATTGTTCGTGAAATCGATGCCTTGGGAGGAGCAATGGGAATTAACGCTGATGTTACCGGAATTCAGTTTCGGATGCTAAACCGAAGAAAGGGCCCATCGGTGCGTGCCCCCCGAGTTCAATGCGATAAGAAGGCCTACCAATTTCGAATGAAAGCGATTTTGGAGGATGCGGAGAACCTCGATGTCAAGCAAGCGACCGTATCGCGCGTCAATGTCGATGGCGGAGCAGTAACGGGCGTTGAAACTGATATCGGGCTCGCGATTGGGGCTCGGACCGTTGTAATCACCTCCGGGACATTCTTACGAGCGCTTCTGCATGTCGGCGAGAATAGTAAGCCGGGCGGGCGGATGGCGGACGCCAGTTCAAGTCTGAGCACAAACCTACAGGAGCTCGGTTTTCAAGTAGGCCGATTCAAGACCGGCACCCCTTGTCGCCTCAATAGCCGATCGATTGATTTTACGCGCTGCTCAATTCAGTTGGGCGATGATCCGCCCTCCGGGTTCAGCTTCAACCCCGAGGAGATTGGCCATGGCGTAGGTGAAATCTTCACATTGAACCGGGTTCGTAACGGTCAGTTCCACGTGGAACAATTACCCTGCTGGATTACCCACACCACAGAAAAAACGCATGAAGTCATCCGGGCGAATTTGCACCGATCACCATTGTACGCGGGCCGAATCAAGGGAGTGGGTCCCCGATATTGCCCCTCTATTGAAGACAAAGTGGTCAAATTCACCGATAAGCCCTCACATCAACTTTTCCTTGAACCGGAAGGACGCCATACAAGCGAATACTACGTTAACGGCATCTCAACTAGCTTGCCGTATGAAGTTCAGCTCGAATTTTTGCGTTCAATCCCGGCACTGGAGGAAGCCGAGATCATGCGACCTGGTTACGCCGTTGAATATGACTACTTCCCCCCCACACAACTTCTACCGACCCTCGAAACGAAGCTTGTGAGGGGCCTCTATTTTGCCGGCCAAGTCAATGGCACTTCGGGCTATGAAGAGGCGGCAGCACAAGGATTGGTCGCTGGAGCTAATGCGGCTCTGAAGATCCAAAATCGCCCAGCCTTGGTATTGACTAGGAAAGAAGCATACATTGGCGTCCTTATTGATGATCTCGTCACGAAAGGGACGGAGGAACCCTATCGCATGTTTACCAGCCGCGCTGAAGATCGCTTGTCTTTGCGACACGATAACGCCGATCAGCGTTTAACCGGCCGTGCTTTTGACACAGGACTGGTCAGTGAGCGAAGATTTCACAGTTTTAAAGAGAAAATGGGCCTGCTAGAACAGGGCCGAACGATAGCCGCCGGAACTAAGCTGAATGGGAGCCCCGTTTCTCACCTCCTGAAGCAGCCAGATTTTGACGTGAGAACCCTGCCTTGCAATCTGCTATCGCACGTGCCGCTAGCGATCTGGGAGCTGCTTCAAACCGACTTCAAATACGAGGGATATGCTGCACGCCAATCTGAGCAGAATCAACGGGTCGACCGCAAACGAAATCAGAGGATTCCAGATGGCCTCGATTACGACAAGATTGTCGGGCTGAGATCAGAGACCAGACAGAAGCTTTCGAGTTCGAAACCAACCTCACTCGGCCAAGCAGCACGTATCAGCGGAATCACTCCAGCAGACATTTCTATTTTACACATCTGGCTTAACCGAAATGGTTTACGTGATCAATATGCGAACACTTCAGAGCTAGAGTAGCTTCGCCGCGATGGTCACCCTGGCCGCAGTCCTGATTGGCAGCTATCTCTTGGGATCAATCCCTTTCGGCTATTTGGCTGGTCGACTCGGAGGGATCGATATCCGAAAGGCCGGCAGTGGTAACGTTGGCGCTACCAACGTGGTGCGTGTCTTGGGCAAGCGATATGGTTACCCCGTATTTGCGCTAGACGTTTTAAAAGGGTTCGGAGCGGTAAAGATCTCGATGCTGATTGCGCAGGGACAGCCGCAGGGGTGGAATTCGCCCGTGATTTTTGGCATTCTTGCGGGGATGTCCAGCGTTCTCGGGCACGTGTATCCACCATGGCTTAAATTCAAGGGAGGAAAAGGTGTTGCGACTTCCGCTGGAGCACTCTTGGCGCTGGCGCCGGTAGCAACGCTCATAGGCGTGGCCATTTGGATCATCGTGTTCTGGCTGACCGGATACGTTTCATTGGCTTCCATAATAGCTGCGGGCGCCCTACCGATCGTTATTCTCGTGTTCAGTTCGCCCGATCAAAACAACGGAAAACCGTTAGTTTATTCTTCTGCCTGTGTCGCGGCAGTTGTCATTTGGCGCCATCGTTCAAATCTTTCCCGGCTGATGCGCGGCACCGAACCGCGCTTTACTCGAAAATGAGGATGGCAAAGACGGCAATCATCGGTGCCGGCGGCTGGGGAACGGCTTTAGCGGCTTTGTGGGCAAAGAATGGTCGACAAATTGTCCTCTGGGGCCACAACGCGGACCGGGTCGCACGCATGCAAAAGACTCGCGAAAACAGCGATTATCTTCCCGGGCTCCAGCTTCCTGGTTCGGTGCATATCACCTCGGAACTCAGCGATTGCGTGGATGCCGATCTAATCGTACTTGCGACGCCCTCGACCGCACTGCGCAACGTTGCAGCGCACTTGGCGAAATTAATTGGCGTTACTCAAGCCATATTGCTGAGTTGCACTAAGGGGATTGAGCACGGCAGTGGGATGAGGATGACCGAGATCCTGCATCAGACGTTCCCGCAGAACAAAATCGCGGTGTTATCTGGTCCAAACCTGGCGACCGAAGTCGCCAGAGATCTTCCGACCGCAACCGTCATAGCCTGTGACGACGACGATTGCGCCGCGAGCCTCCAGACTGCGTTAGGAAGTCCGCGCTTTCGCATTTACACCAGCTTGGATGTGGTCTCGACTGAACTGGGCGGCGCATTGAAGAATGTGTTCGCCATTGCCGCCGGAATCAGTGACGGCCTTGGACTTGGCGACAACGCCAAAGCAGCCCTGGTCACCCGGTCATTGGCTGAGCTGGTTCGGTTCGGAGTAGCCATGGGTGGGACGCCGAATGCTTTTTACGGACTGAGCGGCGCGGGTGATCTGATGTTGACGTGTTATAGCGACGGCAGCCGCAATCACACGGTCGGGCAACGGCTCGGGCGAGGTGAACCGTTGCCGGAAATTACAGCCTCCATGAGAATGGTTGCCGAAGGCGTTCCGACTGCGCGGAGCGCCTGGGAATGCGCGCGGCGCTTGAATATTGCCACGCGTATCACCGATCAGGTGTACTCGATTCTATATAAGCAGACGCACCCGGCCGTTGCCCTGGAAGAGTTGCTGAAGCGGGAGCCCAAGCCTGAACAGTCGTAGCCAGGCAGCTTCAATCACCTAGTTATCTGGCCGATCTCCAGCTTGCCGGCTTACTCCGCCATAACGTTCGCAGAACTCGGCGATAACGGCCGGGTATAGTTCGTGTTCAAGAACTTGAATCCGCGCATGCAGGCTCTCCGCAGTGTCGTTAGGCAAAATTGCCACCTCTTTCTGTCCAAGAATTCGCCCGTGATCGATTTGTTCGTCGACGTAATGCACCGTGCAG